>NZ_JAMBDS010000045.1:0-25751 GCF_025143785.1 Brachybacterium sp. p3-SID1565 | reverse complement strand
CCGGAGGTGGCCTCCTGCTCGGCAGCGTTGCGATCGGCGGTCTCGCCGAGCTCGTTCACCGAGTTCATGATCTGCTGGAGGGCCGGGATCATCTCCCCGGACCACTGCCCGCGGAAACGGTCGGCATCAGGACCCGTCCAGTCCACTTCCTCGAGGCCGCTGGTGAGCTCCTGCTCGATGCGGGTGATCTCCTCCGCGGCCTCGCGCAGCTGGCGCGCCATGCCCCGGACCTCTTCGACATTCATACCCTTCAAGGCGTTCACCGTCGGGTTCCCCTTCCTCAGTTACTGGTGCCTCGCGGCCGCGCCCGAATCCCGTGCACCGCCTGCTGCCGACTGTTCGACGGTCCCACTGTAGAGCGGGCCGCGACACGCGGCCATGGGGAGGAGTCCCCATGGGGACGACTTGGGGAGGAACCCCGTGCGGTCCCCCGCGCCGCCTCAGGTCGTGATCTGGGCGACCTGCAGCTTGACCGCCCTGCCGCTGAACACCAGGAACCCGCGGCCGGTGGGGAAGTCCGCCCGGCGCACCCGGCCCAGACCGGTGCCCAGCAGAGTGTCGCCGTCCATCTCCCCGGGCTGCAGCAGGAGACCCCGCCGCCCCGCCTTGAAGGGCTGGGCCAGCACGTAGGCCTGGGACCAGGAGGCGGACTCGTTCTCACCGACCACGAACTGCCCCTCGCGGGTGCAGGCACGGATCAGCTTGTCCAGGTCGTTCTCCACCCCCGTACCGGTGAAGTCGGCGACCCCGTCGATGAACAGGGCCAGCCTGCCCTCGGCGACCGAGCCGGACTCGACGGTCTGGCGCAGCTGGGCAGCCAGGTCCTTGACGGTCTCCGGATCCGACCCCTCCACATCCCAGATCGGCAGGCCGGTGAGCGGGGTGCGGCGAGCGGAGAAGCGCACCAGGCGCATGGGCGCGGGCAGCGCCTTGAGGCCGGTCGCGATGGTGAGCATCGCGGTGGTGCGTCCCGATCCCATCGGTCCGGTGACCATGAAGGCTCCACGGGGCTCGTAGGTGACTTCCGCGAGCGTCTCGTCCCCCAGGCCCAGCACCGGCTGGCCGTCGACCACGGGGCGCAGCTCCGAGAGCTCCACGCGCTCGGGGAGTCTCTGCACCACTGGTGCCTCCGGGACCCCGGCGCGCCTCATGGCCTGGGCGAGCTTGCTGACCTCGCGCGACTGGATGGCCACGTTGGAGTCGCCGCCATGGACTGCGACCTGCATCTCGTGACTGTCCAGGATCGCGCGTCCGGGCGGGGAGTTGCCGTCGAGCACGTCCTTGGGTGCGCCGAAGGCCATGTAGTCGTCCACCGATGCCATGCGGTGGATCAGCCGCCTCTGGATGGACGAGCCCAGGGAGGTGGGGATCGCGTTGGGGCGATCACCGGTGACGATCACGTGCACGCCCACCTGGCGGCCATCGGTGGCGATCTGGACGAAGGTGGTGAACCACCTCGTCAGGTTGGAGAAGTCGTAGGCCTCGCGGAACGCGGCCATGCCGTCGACCAGCAGCAGGATGCGCGGGGTCTCCGGTGCGTTCGCCAGCTCCCGGTACTCGGACACGGAGCCGGCGCGGATCGCCGAGAAGGCGCGGGCGCGCTCGTCGATGAGTTCGCGCAGGGTGCGCAGCAGCCGGATCACCCGCTCCTCGTCGTCCCCGGAGACGATGGCGCCCACGTGCGGCAGCTCCTCCAGCATCGTCAGGCCGGAGGCGCCGAAGTCGAGCCCGTACACGTGGACCGGGCCACCGCGCACGGTGGAGGCGGCCGAGATCGCGATGGTGCGCAGCGTCGTGGACTTGCCCGAGCCGCCGGTGCCATAGATCGCCATGTTGCCGTCACGGTCCGGGTAGTACGACACGGTGGGCTGCGCCTGGTTCTCCGGGACGTCCATCACGCCCATCAGGAGGTCCTCGTCGGTGCGCCGACTGGGCAGACGGGCCAGGTCGTACGCCTCGGCGAGCTCGGACAGCCACGGCTTGCGCGGCGTCGGCACGCCCGCCTGCTCCGCGGCCGCGGTGATGGTCCGGACCATGCGGCTGATGTCATTGGGACCGGGGTCCTTGACCTCCTTCGCGGGTGGAGCGGGGATGTCCCACTGCTCACCGGTGCCGAAGTCCATCTCCACGATGTCGATGCGGGCGCGCTCGGGCTCGTGGGTGGTCCACCCGCCGGCGTACCCCGTCTGGAAGGTGGCGATGCGCCCTGGCCCGGTCTTGGCGGCAGCACGGCCCGGGATCCCGGGGTCGAAGTGCGCGGCCATCGCATCGCCCAGGATGTCCTTCGAATCGGCCTCGTCGGCCATGCGCAGGGCGATCCGCAGGTTGGTGTTGGCGCGCAGGTTGTCCTTGATGACACCGGCGGGTCGCTGCGTGGCCAGGATCAGGTGCAGGCCCAGCGATCGACCACGGGCGGCCACGTCCACCACGCCGTCCACGAACTCGGGGATCTCCTTGGCCAGAGCCGCGAACTCGTCGACGATGATGATCAGGCTGGGAGGCGCCTCGGGGTCCCCCGTGCGCTCCAGGGACACCAGGTCCTTGGCCTTCTTGCGGTTCAGCAGGTGCTCGCGGTGGTGCAGCTCGGCGCGCAGGGAGGTCAGGGCACGACGCACCAGGTGCGGGGACAGGTCCGTCACCAGCCCCACCGCGTGCGGCAGCGTGATGGCATCGGCGAACGCGGCACCGCCCTTGTAGTCCACGAACAGGAACGTGACGCGGTCGGGGCTGTGCGCAGTGGCCATGCCCATCACCCATGCCTGCAGGAACTCCGACTTGCCTGCACCCGTGGTTCCGCCCACCAGGGCGTGGGGGCCCTGGGTGCGCAGGTCCAGGTGGAAGGCGTCCTGGCCGTTGTGGCCGATCAGCCCGCGCAGGTTGGCGTCATGCTTGCGGCGCTGGGGCGGCGATCCGTCGCGCGGGGTCAAGGAGTTGTTCTCCTTCCACCGCTCGATGATGTGCCCCGGGTCCTCGGCCAGCGCCATGCCGCCGAGCTTGAGGTAGGAGATGGCTCGCGGCAGGTCGGAGTCGTCATCGACGGGCACGCCCGCATCCACCACGGGGGACAGATGCCGGGCGACGCCGGCGGCGACCTCCACCGAGACGGTCTCGACGGTGACCGGGTAGTACCGCTCCCCCAGCCGCACGTGCCCGGCGCTGGCACCTTCCACGGACTCCTCGACCGAGACGTAGGTGCGGCAGGCAGCCGGCAGGGCGGCGACGTTGGAGGCCGACCAAATCACGTGCACGCCGACGTCGGGCCCGCGCTCCGCGATGCGCACCAGCCGCGCGCGGTCCACAGGGGCGTCGTCCTCGATGATCACCACCAGGTTGGGGGTGATCGGCTCGGGCGGGATCTCGGGCTCGGAGGTGATGTCCGGCGTCATCGGGGTGCGCAGCTGAGCCGCCTCGCCGCCGCTGCGCTGCTCGATCAGCTCCTCGATCCGGGACATCAGGGCGGTGCCCCGACCCGGGGTGTCGGCGAGATGATCACCCGGCAGGGGCGAGTGGGGACTGGAGGTGTGCGGCAGCCACTTCAGCCACTGCCACGTGTCCCGGCTGGAGCGCGAGGTGATCGCAGCTATCGCCATCTCGGCCGGTGAGTGCAGGGAGAACAGCTGGGTGACGATGCCCCTGGCCACACCATCGGCCTCCTCACCTCCACCGGCGACGCCGATGTTGCCGGCGTAGCGGAGCTCGGCGACCACCGGCACGCCGGCGATCAGCTTGTACTCCTCGTTCATGTCGTCGAGCATGTCGTAGTACTTGGGGATGGCGTCGTTCTCCCCGGGCATCTCGATGCCCACCCGGGACTCGGCGATCCCCAGGCCCAGCCTCACCGTGGCGAAGGCATTGTGCTCGGGACGGTGGGTCCACAGCAGGCGGCCCAGTCGGAAGGCGGCGTCCACCGTGTCGGCGGCCGACGGGGTCTCCACCAGGCGCACCGCGCGTTCGAGGTCCTGTGCGGCGGTGACCCGGCGCTTGAGGGAGGCCAGCCCCTCCTCGAAGTTCTGGATCTGCCGCTCGAGCACCTTCTTCTGCTGGAACTTGCGGTTGAGGTACCCGGCCGTGGCCATCATCGGCATCATGAACACGAACATGAGCGAGAACGGGCTGCGGGTCAGGGAGAACATGAACCCGCCCATGAGGATGGGCGCGAACAGCATGAAGATGGGGAAGAACTGCGGGGCCGGCTCCTTGGGCGGTGTGGGTGCCTTCAACGGCCGGTAGGGGAAGCGCGGCACCACGCGCGGGGACCGGTTGAACTCCACCACCGGCGAGCTGGGGGCAGTGCCGCCCAGGCGGTGCAGGGCGATCACGGAGAAGGTGGTCTGGCCGATCAGCACGGTGTCGGCCGGGCCGATCACAGCACGCTGGACCTGCTCACCGCCGATGACCACGCCGTTGGACGAGTGCATGTCCACGATCTCGATCGAGTCCCCGACGTTGATGCGAGCGTGCCGCTTGGAGAGCATCGGATCGGCGATGCGGATGTCGAGGTCTCCCTCACGGCCCACCACGCTGGAACCGGAGGGCAGGGGGAACTCGCGTCCTGCCTCCGGGCCCGAGAGCACCCGCATCAGGGCCACCGCCGCACCGCGGGACTCCGATCGGGTGGCGTACTCGGTGGAGGAGCGCGCGATGGAGACCACGCTGCCGGAGCGGAGCCCGGCCTGGATCAGGTCGATCTCGCGGTCCAGCGAGCGCACACCCCCCGCACCGGGCCCGGCTCCCGGGTCCTGCACCTGCAGCGTGAGCCCCTCCGGGGGCTCCAGCTCCGAGCGAAGCGGATCGGCGAGGTACAGCGCATTGGCGACGTCCGCGACCGAGGCCGTCGCGTCCGCGGTCACCTCCAGGTCCGTCAGGCGGTCCTCGGGCCTGCGCAGCGTGAGCTTGATGCGCATCTATCAGTCCTCGTCGACGTCGTGGGCCTGGTCCAGCAGAGGCAGGTCCTCGGAGCTCACCAGTCGTGAGAACACCGAGTGCTCCACCAGGCGGGCTCGACGGTTGCTCGCGAGCTTGCCGGGGCCGCCGCGCAGGCCCCGCACCCCCATGCGGTCCAGCTTGTCGCACACGTTGTCGAGCTTGCGGTTGAACTTCGTCAGCGGCCAGCCCAGCCGCTCGGCGGCCTGAGCCGAGGTGGGCACCGCGCTCATCCCGCTGCCCTCCCGGGTGAGCATCGGCTCGGCGAGGGCGAGGATCAGCAGCTTCTGGCTGGCGGTGAGCTGCACGGAGCCCACGGTGGTCTCCCCCACCGGGTTATCCAGGCTGGGGCTGCGCTCGAACTGCGGGGAGTCGGCGTGGATCTCGAGATCGTACGTGGTGGGCCCCGCGGTGAACACCACCTTGGTCACGTCGAACACGAGCGGGATCCGCGCGCCCGGGGCCAACCATGCCTGCATGGTCCCGGTGCCGTCGGTGATGGTGGCGGACAGGCGCGATCCGATGTTGACCAGCCACCACATCGTCTCCACCTGCACGATGGACAGGAAACGGCGATGCAGGTAGGGGTTGTCGTCGTCGACGTTGAGATCGGCGTCCCGGCCGATCGTCAGCTCCTCCCCCTCCGCGACGCGGAACCACTCCCCGCAGAACTCCACAGATATCGTCGACGTCACCGTCCGTCCTCCCTCGTCCTTCGTCCTGCCTGCCATCGTCCCCGCACGGTCCCGGTCATCCGCCATCGATGCATGCCTGCTGCGGTTCGCTGGAGGGCCCGGAAGGATCCACCGTGCGCACCTGCACGCACAGCTCGGACTGTCCGGGCGGGATCTCCAGCGTGACGGAGGAGCGGCCGTGCACCTCGTGCGGGACCTGGAAATCCTCGTAGTTCTCGGGAAGGTCCACCCACTCCACCAGGAAGTGCTGGTCCTCCTCGATGCCCTCGGGCAACCCCCACTCCACCCGTGCACGCCCCGTCTCCCCTCCGAGCTCACCGGCGACCACCACCACGATCTGCGGGTCCACCGGCGGCGGCGGTGGCTCGGCGGGGGGCTCGGGCACGTTGATCTCGGAGGTCTCGATGGGGCCGGGCTTGTCCACGAAGTAGTGGCGCACCGCGAGCGTGGCACCCACGCCCAGCAGGATCACCAGCACGGCCGCCAGTGTCACGAACGGCCAGGCCGGGGTCCTGCGCACGTCTGCGAGCTCCGGGGCCGCCACGGCAGCGGGCCCAGCAGGTGCCGGTGAGGCGCCGGACATCGTGGACAGCGCAGTCCCGGCGGGCCGCAGCATCGTGGACTCCTCCGGCCCCGCGGCAGCGGAGGCCGGTGATCCGTATCCCTCCGGCGCGGGCGAACCCAGTGCCGGGGCGACCCCCGCATACGGGTCGAGGCGGCGAGGCCCACCCGAGGCTGCTCCCCCCGTCTCGGGGTCGACCGTGGCGACCTTCCGGATCCGGGTGTGGCTGTCCAGCTCGTCGTCATCGGCGGCGGGAACCGCCGGGGCGCCCCGGTCATCCAGCACGTCCATCTGCGTGACCGGCAGCGAGAGCGCCATCTCCACCTGCTGCAGGCTGCGCCCGAACGCCAAGGCGGTGTCATAGCGGCCCGCCGGATCCTTCGCCATCGCGATGGACAGCACTCGGTTCAGCTCGGCAGGGACGTCCGGCCTGTTCAGAGGCCGCAGCGGCTCGCTCGTGATCCGGTGGATGAGGTCGGAGGCCGTGTTGCGCTGACCGGCCCGCTCGAACGGGGTGTGCCCGGCCAGCAGTGAGTACACGGTCGCGGCCAGGGAGAACACATCGCTGCGAACATCGGCGCGCGGGGGATCCGCGAAGAACTCCGGGGGCGACCATGGGATCGACATCCCCTGGGAATCCTCCAGGTCGCTGCTCTGCCCGGCGACGATCGAGATGCCGAAATCGGTGAGGGCGGGCCGGTTGTACTCGGTGACCAGGATGTTGGCCGGCTTGATGTCCCGATGCAGGATCCCGGCCCTGTGAGCGGTCTCCACAGCACCGGCGATCTGCACGCCCACGCGCAGCGCCTCCGCCACCGTGATCCGCTCCTTGCGGAACCGGACCCCGTAGTTGGGGCGGGGGCAGTACTCCATCACGATGAAGGGCCGATGGTCGCTGGAGGCGTCGGCGGTGTGGATGGTGACGATGGAGGGGTGGGTCGACATCGTGGCCATCACGTTGGCCTCGGCGTCGAACTGGCGACGCACGGTGTCGTCGAGCACGCTGGACAGGAGCACCTTGATGGCGACCCGTCGTTGGGGGCGGAACTGCCGGTACAGGAAGACGTCGGCGAATCCGCCGGATCCCAGCAGCTTCTCGAACTCGTAGCCGGGCAGCTGGGGCGGCTGCGATGGTGCACGGGAGCTCATGCCATCCCCCTCATCGTCAGTCGGACCCCATCTCCCAGGTCGAGTCGGTCGCCCTCGCCGAGGACCACGCCCTCCCCTGCGCGCAGGCGCACCGGCTCCATCCCCGGTCGCTCGAGAGTGGTGCCGTTGGTGGTGCCCATGTCCAGTGCGATGACTCGCCATCCCTCGAGGCGCAGCTCCAGGTGCGATCGGGAGATGTCCTGCTGCGGGCTGGGGACCGTCACCAGCTGGGGGACGTCGTCGGCACTGACCCGTGAGGCCCGGGGGCGACGGCCGATGACGGCGGAGCGGTCGAGCACGAATCCGCCACCGGTGGAGATGTCGACCGTCCCCAGGGGCGGTCGGTGGACCGGACGGGTCTTCTGCTCGAGCGGTCCTCCGCAGGTGCGGCACAGGGTTCGCTCGGGGCAGTTGGGGTGCCCGTGGGGGCAGAGCAGGCCCGGGATCACGACGGCTCGGGCGGCCTGCCGTCCACCCGGGGCCGCGGATCCGGCGTGCGCGGGCGCTGCCGGACGGGGATCGGCGCCAGCCGCAGGTGCGGGAGAGGGTGCAGGCATCGGAGGGGGCCCGGAGGGGGCCACCGGGTGCGGAGCACTGGCCGCCCGGGCAGTGTGCCCCGGCGCCGAGGGGTGGCCCTGCCGCCCGGTTCCGGCGTGAGGTCGAGCCGGTCCAGGCCCTGCCGCCGCCGGCCCCGCAGGCTGCGGGGCGCCCCGCTGAGGGATGCCGCCCTGAGGGGCGGGCGCAGAAGGGGCGGCAGACGGCTGCGGTGCCGACATGGCCGCGCTGCCCGGCGCTGCGGCACCGGGGAAGTGGGGTCCCCCGTGCCCGGGATCGCTCTGCTGTTCAGGACGGGCCTGCATGGCAGGGGTGCCCGGGTGCTGGAGGAAGCCGATCCCCTCCTGGGGCACGGGTGCGGAGCCGTACGAGGGTGCCACTGCCCGGGGCGGACCGACGACCGGGGCGGGGGGCCTCTCCGCCATGTGGACCTGTGGGTATGCGGGCTGGACCGGGGGCGGCTGCGAGGCACGACGGGCGGCGGTCTGTGCGATCTCGGGAGCAGCCCTCCCCACGCCGGGCACCCAGTCGATGAAGTCGCCCCCGATGGCGGAGGATGCCTCTTCTGCCGTCGGCCGGGCGGGCTGAGCCAGGGTCTCGGGGGTGTCGTCGTCCGCGGGCGCCGCATCATCGTCCTGGTCGGGCTCGGTCGGCGCCGTCTCGGAGCTCGAGCCCGCCTCCTCGGAGTCCTCGTCCTCGTCGGTGCGTCGTACTGCGGCATCCTCGATCCGGCGGAACACGGTCTTGCCGAAGAGGTCGTCGTAGGCGCCGGTGGCGTCGAGGTCGTTGCCGAACCCGAGTGAGGAGGCCATGCCGCCGGAGGTGGTGCCGGCGGGTGCGTCCGCGCTGGTGCTGCCCCTCTCGTCCGTCTCCTTGTTCGTCCCCGTGTTCGCGTAGTCCTCGGCGTCACCGGTCGCGTGCTCGTCCTCGATCGGGGCGATGAGTGTCACCGGGGATTCGTCGTCATCCGGTTCCGGTGGGGTCGGGATCGATGAGGTCGGTGGCTCCTGCGGTGCTGGGGATGCAGGCCGCCGCACGTCCGGGCCGGTGGATGACGCCGGAGCTGCGTCGGCGGGGGTGGCCGGTTCCGGCGGGGACGCACTCCCCGGTGCAGCGGTCGGTTCCGCCTGTGGCGTCGACCCAGGCTCAGGGGCCGGCGCGGGAGTCGGCGCAGCCGGGGTCGGGTCCGGCGTCGGCGCGCGTCGCTTCCGATCGAAGAGCGAGGTGCTCACGAGTCGCCGCTTTCCCGGGGCAGATGCGGCAGGCGCGGGTCCCGGAGCAGGTTCGGCCGAGGGCGCGGGGGCCACGGCCGGCTTGGCCTCGGGCCCGGGAGCTGGGGTGGGTTCGGAAGCTGGGGCGGGCTCCGGACATGTGACGGGGTCGGAACTTGGGGCGGGGTCGGGAGACGAAGCGGGGTCGGGAGACGGAGCGGGTTCCGGTGCTGGAGCGGGGGCGTTGGAGGCCGCCGGTGCCAGAGCTGCGTCGCCGTGCTTGTCGTCCTTCTTGTCACCGAACAGGTCGTCGAACACGCTGGGACCAGCCGGCGCTGCCGCCTGGGCTGGAGCACTGGACGATCGCGAGGGTGGCATGGCTCCGGGAGGCCGGGTGGCCAGCATGGGCTTGCGCACCGGGGTGCTCGGTGCCGCAGGCGCCGTCGGCGGCGGCTTGGGCTGCTCGGCCTTCCGCTTCTTCGCCTCCGGATCCTCGATCGAGCGCCCGTCCTTCTCCACCTGCTCGGCGAGCGCAGCGCGTGCCTCGTCGTCCAGCTCGGACGGGTCGATCGTGGCCTGCACGAACCCGCGGACGCGGGAGATGCCGGCCTCCAGGCGCAGCCCGCCGGTGGGCTCCTCCGGCGGCAGATCGCCGAAGGCGATGCGGCGCACCCCTTCGATCGTCTCTCGCGCGAGCGGCTCGTCCTCCGTGCCTGCGATCTGCCGGGCCCCCTCCGCCGTGTAGACCGCCAAAGGGGTCTTGCCCTTCACGCCCACGTGCGCGGTCGTGCCGTCCACCAGGGCGTACAGGATCGCGGGAAGCTTGTCGAGGCTCTCGAGCCCAGCGGCCTGGACCAGGTCGTCCAGGAAGCCATCAGCGGTGGGCTCGTCCCCCAGGGCGGTCCAGGCGGCCTCGACGACCTCCTTCTTCAGCCCGGGGACCATCAGAGCCCAGCCCGACTCCCGCACGACCAGCGTGGCCGGTCCCGGCTGGATCCACATTCCCCGCCCGAGCAGCGGCGCCCCCTCGCTCATGCCCCGGCGCCTCCCCCGGAACCGAGCCCGCGCGGCAGGGTGTCCTCATCCACCTCGAAACCCTCGCCCTGCGGCTCCCGACCACCGGTGGTCTCTGCAGCGATGCCCAGGCCGACCACCTCGACCGCCTCGACCACCACCACCGAGACGTTGTCTCGACCGCCGGCGTCCAACGCCAGGTGGACCAAGCTCTCGCAGATCGTTCGCACGTCCTGCGGTCCCCGCAGCACCCTCTCGATGGTGGCATCGTCGACCTCGCCCGTGAGTCCGTCGGAGCACACCAGCATGCGGTCGTTCGTCTCGGCCGGGATCAGCCAGTAGTCCGGATCGGACTCCGGCCCGGCACCCAGTGCGCGGGTGACCATGTGCCGGTACGGATGGACCTTCGCCTCCTCGCGACTGAGCTCCCCGCGGTCCATGAGCTCCTGGACCACCGAGTGATCGACGCTGACCTGCTCGAAGATCTCGCCTGACAAGCGGTACACCCGCGAGTCGCCGAGGTTGAGCACCACCCAGTAGCCCACCCCGTCCAGCACCATGGTCGCCACGACCGCGACCGTGGTGCCGGCGCCGAGCTGCGCCTCGCCTCCCAGCTCCGCGATCCGCTCCGCAGCCGCCCGCAGGGCCTGGCCGAGCTGCTCGACGGTGACGTTCTCCTGAATCGTGAGCTTCTCGAACTCCTCGACCGCGATTGCACTGGCGACCTCACCGGCGTTGTGCCCGCCCATGCCGTCGGCGACGAGGTAGACGGGAGGCGCGTTCAGCAGACTGTCCTCATTGGTCGCCCGCACATGGCCGACATGGGTGGCCGCCGCAGAGACCGCGCGAATGGTTCCGGGGATATCCGGGTCGGAGAGGGAGCGGTCGATCACGTGTCCCTCTCCACGGTCAGGGAGCGATCGCCGAGGGCCAGGGCGGCCCCCTCGGGCAAGACGGTCGGGGTGTTCGGCACCAGGCTCTCACGGGATCCGTCGGCCCTGACGATGGCCGAGCCGTTCGTCGAACCCAGGTCGGTGACGGTGATGTCGCTTCCGGTCCCGTCCAGCCGCAGGTGGGTCTTGGACATCGAGCGTGTCTCGTCCTTGAGCACGAACTGCACCTCACCCTGACCAGCAGCAGGATTGCGGCCGATCACGACCGGACCCGTCACCACCCTCTCGGTGCCGTCATCCGCGCGCAGCGTGACGGTGGGGAGCCTCGGAGCCGCGACCGAGACGCGCGTCTGCTCGAGGTCGCCGAGGTCCTGATCCGCCCCGAACACCGCACGAGTCTCCTCGTCGACGTCGCCGCCGTCCCAGGCGTCGGTGGTGTGCTCGGCCGGGACGTGCTGCAACGGAGTGCCCTGCGAGGCACCGGGGGGTGCCGCCGCCGGTGCCCGCCACTGCTGGGCGGCGGGCTCCTGTGCGGCCGTGCCGCCCCACAGCTGCTCGGGTGCCTGCTGCTGCCGCGACGGGGCGCCCCACTGCTGGGCGGGTGCCTGCTGCGGCTGCGACAGCGCTCCCCACTGCTGCTCCTGAGGCTGCTGTGGCTGCGGTGCCGGGGACGCCAGAGCGGGGACCTCCGTACGTTCCCAGGAGTCCCCCGCAGTCTGCTGCGCGTCCTGCGGCGGAGGGGCGTAAGGGCTGGCCTCTCCGATGCCGGAACCCCACCCGCCGGTCTGTCGGGGGTCCTGGGGCGACACGGAAGCGGCACTGGCATCACCCTGCCCGGCCCAGGCCGCGCCGGGGGTCGCCAGGAGGTTCTCGTGCGTGGTGACCGCCACCGACGGCGCACCGAGGTAGTGCTCGGCGTCCTGTCGCTCGAAATCGTCGGGGCGCGGCTTCATCGGGTTGCGACCAGTCTTGATGTCCACCACGACCGAATCGACAGCGCGGTCGTGGAAGCCGCGCAGCAGCTTCTTCGGATCCAGGAAGATCGACAGCGCCATGATCAGCGAGGCGACGCCGTACAGGAACCAGCGGCCCAGGGAGCGCAGCAGGCCGATGGGGCCGGCCTGCGAGAGGCGGGTGGTGCGCAGCCCCATGATCAGCTTGCCGAGGGTGAAGCCCTTGGCTCCGTGCAGCCAGATCATCAGCACGGTGTACGCCGCAGGCAGGGCAGCGCCCACTCCCACCAGGATCGATGCGAGCAGGCTCGCGGTCTCCTGGGTGAGCACCAGGATCAGGCCGATCGTCAACGGGATCATCATCAGCGCCGCGATCACGCCGTCCAGCAGCGCGGCGAGGAAGCGCTTGAGCGCGCTGGCGGGGATACAGCCGTCCAGCGGCGGTTCCATCGCCGGCACAGCGCCGTCGGGCGCACCGGAGGCACCCCCCGCGGCATGGGAACCGCCCGGGGCAGGCGCTCCGGAGGCTGACCCCGTCGCAGGGGCGTTCGAAGGCTGCTGAGTGACCATCAGCTGATCGTACTGTTCCGGCGGCCGCAGAGCTGTCGCGCTCGGGGCCTTCGGCTGGAGCGATTCCCGCGAGATGAGCTGGATGCTGTCGTCCTGAGAGGCGATCTCCGGTTCCTCGCCGAGATCGCGAGAGCGCGAACGGGGGGCCTGGGCCCATGCCCCCGGCGCATCGGTGGCGCGGCGCTCGTACGGGGACTCCTGGTAGCGGGCCCCGCATTCCCCGCAGATGGCAGCCCCCTGGGACAGCAGAGTCCCGCACGTGCTGCAGTACCGCGTCTGGCTCATCACGATCTGTCCTTCTTCTTGCTGCTGCCTCGGGACGAGCCCGTGCCGCCCACCCCCGAGACGGGTGCACGACGACGACGCATCGCGTGTGCACGGCGCTCGGCCTGCGATCGCTTCCGAGCCGCCGTGCGCTCACGGCGCCTGTGAGCTCGCCGCTCCGCACTGCGACGGCGGAACGAACGCAAGGAGAACAGTGCGCGCATCCGCTTGTGCCACGGTACGGAGGCGGTCATGGTATGCCGCGCGGCGGCCACCTGCTCCCAGTACTCCTCCACCACTGCCGGAGGAAGATCGTCGGGCCCGAACACTGCTCGATCAGCGCGACTGGCGAGCAGGGCCGCTCCTGCTCCCGGTACTTCACCCTCCAGCATCGCCGCGGTCTCGGAGCGGGTGCGGATCGGGTCGGGTCGGCGCCCCATGTCGGTCAACAGGTCCAGGATCTCCTGCCAGCCGCCATCGATGCGCTCCGGCAGCGCTCCCCTGGTCCGGCGCCGTCTGCGCCGCACCACCTTCGCGACGACGATGCCCGTGAGCGCCAGGATCAGCAGCAGCACCGGGACGGCCGCGAAGGCGGCGTACACCACCCAGCTGCGGGTCTCCTCGGGCTGGTCCTCGTCCTGGGGCTTGTCCTCGCTCGTCGCGCCGGGCGGCGGGGAGGGCGGTTCTGCCGGCGGGGGTGGAGGCTGGGCCACCTGCGGCATGGGCTTCTCCACCTCCTTGGGCTTCGGCTGGGTCGGGTCCTGATCGTCATCGGGTGCCGGATCGAACCGCACCCATCCGAGGCCCTCGAACGCGACCTCGACCCACGCGGTGACGTCATCCCCGGTGATCGCCACCGTGCCCTCGGCGCCTTCGGGGACCTCGAAGCCCATCACCACCCGGGCGGGGATGCCGACCTCCCGGGCCATCACCGCGGTGAGCACAGCGAACTGCTCCTCATCGCCGATGCGTCCGGTCGGGGCGGCGTCGGACTTCTCCTTGTCGAATCCGACGTCCTGCAGCATCGACCACAGGCGGCTGTATCCGTGTCCGGACAGGGACGCCGTGTCGTCCTCATCGATGCCGTTGGAGTAGAAGGCGTCCTGCTTGATGTGGCGGGAGAGATTCTGGAAGCGGTCGTAGTCCGTGTCGGCGCCTCCCACCCATTCGTCGGCCAGCTGCGCGAACTCGGGGCCGAGACGGGCGTTGGGCGGCATGTCGATGTCAGCGAACTTGGCGGTGCGTTGCTGCTCGACAGTGAGGTCGGCGTAGGGCTCGTAGCCGACCTCGTAGCTGTCACCCGCTCGGAGCCCGCTGGAGTTCACCGCGGTCTGGGACTTCTCGTTGAGGTACAGGTTCTCGGCGAGGGCACCGCTGCGCTCGGGCGGCAGATCCCCCAGGTCGATGCGGTTGGTGCGCTCCCCCAGCGTGGGCATCCACACGCCGCTGTACGCCCCGATGGTCACGGTGGAGGTGCGCTGGGAGCCGCTGGCCTCGTGCAGGTCCACTCCCCCTGCCGTCCGCAGGAATGCACCCTCGGGCGCGTCCTTGTCACGGCCCCCCGCCACGTTGTACACGTGCAGGTCGTACTGGTCCATGGTGGCCAGGCGCACCTTCTCGCCCTCGGTGACACCGGTGATGGTGAACAGCTCGGCATCGCGCTGGTTCTTGAGGTATCCGCGGAACTCGGTCAGGGGCGACACGTACTGCCGGGGATCGAAGGGCGGGGTGACGTAGTCACGGACGGCATGCCGGATGGTCCCCGAGGGCGGGTCCAGCAGGGACTGGGCACCCACGGCAGCGCCGGCGGCGATCGCCATGATCACGGCCCCACCGATCACCCGGCGACGCAGCACGGGGTTCTTCCAGGATCCCGGCCGCACCGTGTCGGAGATGATCGTGGACCGGGCACTGTCGAGCCGTCCGCTCTCGAACCGCCAGGTCAGCCAGGCCACCGAGATCACGGCGAACAGCACGCCGCGCACCACCGGCCAGGTGGCCTCGGTGGTGCCGAAGACCACGCTCACCAGCAGCAGGGCCAGGGGGAACAGCCACGCGACCACGTAGAGCCGGGTGCGCATCACGATGGTCATCGAGAACAGCGCCAGCAGCAGCATGCTGATCCACACCACGACCAGCACCCCTTGGGCGGTGCCCACCGGTGGTGCGATGGTCAGCGCTGCCTTCCAGCTCGTGACCGGTGCGAACAGCAGCTCCTTCAGCGAGCCCAGGGTGGGGGCGATGCCCCACAGCGCATGGGTGGGAGCCGCGAACATGCTGCCGAACAGGAAGTACACCAGCAGCATGAGCGGTGCGGTACGCAGGGGGCCCCACCGGAAGCGGGCCGCGATCAGCGCCACCAGTGTGGCCAGCACCAGGGCCATCAGCCCGGTGAGCACGTACTGGATCCCGCCGTAGACGGTCTGGAAGCCCAGCAGTGCGATCACGAACAGCGAGCCCAGCACCAGCACGTCAACGGCTCGCCGCCCATTGCTGACCGAGGCGAAGTACGTGGCGCGCGCGTTCATCGGCCCACCGCCCGTAGTGCCTTGGGCAGCGCATCGAGGTCACCGAGGGTCACCACGTCCAGGCCTCCGATGGAGCTGCGCCGCACCTCGGCGTCGTCCACGCAGCGGATCGCCACGGCGAGCACCCCGATGGGCAGCTGGTTGGCCGCGGAGTTGAGCTCTCGCGCCGTGGTGTGGGAGCCCACCACCATCATCACGGCCGACGCGTTGGGAGCCAGGTCGGTCGCCTGCTGTCCGAGCTCGTGCAGGGAGTGGCGGTCGCGGAGCTGCTCGAGCACGGTGTAGTCGTCCATCAGTACGCGGAAGGTGGCGGTGCGCTGGAGGGCGTCGAAGCTGAACGGGGTCAGCTCCTTCTCCTCGCGCATCGTCTGGGCGGAGATCGAGGCGGCGGCGGAGACGGCCAGCTCGAACTCGTCCTCGCTCGCGTAGTGGTCGGCGAGGTTGTCCAGCGCCACCACCACGTGGGAACGGCGGGTCTCCTCGAACTGGCGGACCATCAGCTTGCCGGTGCGCGCGGTGGTGCGCCAGTGCACGTGGCGGCGGTCGTCCCCCGGTGTGTAGTCCCGCAGCGCGTGGAAGGCGATGTCGGAGCTGGACAGGTCCGAGGACGGCGTGCCTTCCAGGTCGCGCAGGAATCCGCTGGCGGCCCCGTCCAGGCGCACGGTGCGGGGGTGCACGTACAGCTCCTGCGATCGGGCCCAGGTGACCTGTCGGCGCATCAGCGACAGGGGGTCGTCCCGCACCGAGCGCACGGGACCCACCACCAGCACGGCCCGACGCTTGGTGGGCACCGCGAACAGCTCCTCGTGCGACTGCTCCGCCGCCAGGCGCGGCACCATGAACTGCGCCGTGGCCTGACCGACGGCCAGCTCGATCCGGGACGGCAGGATGACGCGCTGCGTGGGATTGGCGACCTCGACCCGGCCCACGGCCCGCGTACCCACGACCACGCGGTGGGACTGCAGGTCCAGGGTCACTTTGTAGGACGTGCGTCCCAGCACGAACAGTGCTGCCAGCACCAGGGGCACGGTGAGCGCCAGCGCGATCACGTTCAGCTCGGTGATGCGGAGCAGGAGCCCCAGGATCCAGCACGCCACCGCGACCCCGAGCACCGCCCAGCCGATCGGTGAGATCACGTCCAGAACCGGGTGGATCCGGCGCATCCAGAACCCCCCGAGGCGCTCTCGCAGCCCGAGGGGCTCCTCGCCTGCGGCAGTGCCCGGACCGGAGGTCGCGTCGGAGCTGCCCGCAGGGGCCTGTGACTCCGAGACGCCACCGCGCCGCTTGGCACGCCGAGCAGCGGCGCGGGCCGCAGTGCGCTCGCGCTTGCGTGCAGCCTTGGCGGCCCGGCGAGCGGCCTTGGCGTCGGCCGTGTTGCTGGGAAGGGGGGTATCGACGTTCATGCCGTCCGCTGTCGAGCCTGGGGCGGCGCCACCTCGCTGAGGATCTTGTGCATCACGGACTTCGCCGTGGTCCCGGAGAACTCTGCCTCCGGGTCCAGCACGAAGCGGTGCAGCCACACCACGTCCACCAGCTCCTTGACGTCATCGGGGATGACGTAGTGGCGGCCGTGGACCGCTGCCCACACCTTCACAGCGCGCATCAGGGCGAGCGCTCCGCGGATCGAGACGCCAACGCGCACCTCGGGCGCGAGGCGGGTCTCCTCCATCAGGCGCGAGACGTACTCCAGCACGGCCGGGTCCACGTGCACGGTGGAGGCGAGCTGGGTCATGTCGTTGACGGCCTGCAGGGAGATGCGCGGGGCGAGCTGGCGGCTGCGGTCGCGCACGGCGGAGCCCTGCAGGATCTGCACGCTGGAGGCGTGATCGGGGTAGCCCAGGGAGGTCTTCATCAAGAAGCGGTCCAGCTGCGCCTCGGGCAGGCGGTACGTGCCGGCCTGCTCGATGGGGTTCTGGGTGGCGATCACCATGAACGGATTGCCCACCTCGTGGGTGACGCCGTCGACGGTGACGCGACCCTCCTCCATCACCTCGAGCATGGCGGACTGGGTCTTCGGCGAGGCGCGGTTGATCTCATCGGCCAGCACCACGTTGGCGAACACGGGTCCCTTGTGGAACTCGAAGGCCTTGGTGTTCTGGTCGTAGATCGTCACACCGGTGACGTCCGAGGGCAGCAGGTCCGGGGTGAACTGGATGCGGGTGCTGGTGCCCTGCACGGTCGCCGCGATCGAACGTGCCAGCGAGGTCTTCCCCGTGCCGGGGGCGTCCTCCAGAAGCACGTGGCCCGGCGACATCATCGCGGTGAGCACCAGGCGCACCACGTTGTTCTTGCCGAGCACGGCCTGACCGACGCTCTGGACCAGCTTGTCGAAGGTGTCGGCGAACCAGCGCGCCTGTTCGGGGGTCATGCTCATGGTCGGGGTCTCTCCTGGAAGTGGAAGCAGGGCACGCCGTATACGGTCAACGGCGTGGCAATAGTAGGTTTCGCAGCGCGATGATCAGTCCGGGCTGTAGTAACGTCCGACTTCCCTCTGCTCGATCGACTTACTGCCGATGTACACCACATTGGGATTCCCGGTGCTCTGCCAGTGGCCGTAGAAGCGTTGCGGCGTGGTCACCCGCCCCCGCGAATCTGCGGTCAACGAGAAGCTGGCCCATTCCTTGAATACACCGTCTGTATCCACATTCTTGTAGACGACCTCGTACGTCGCACCGGGTTCCAGGTTCTCGAACGTGATCGTGAAGTAGTAGCAGTTGTTCGAACTGCAACCGGCAGCGCCCGGCGGCACCTTCCCTCCCCAGTCAGGGCCGCCACCAGCGACGGTCGGCACCGGCGGGGTGTAGGTCCGCGCCTTCTGGGTGGCGGAGCGAACATCACTGACCAGGCCCTTGGCGTTGGTCACCCGCGCCTCGACCTTCATCGATCCGCCGGACTTCAGATTCGCCTTGTGGGTGTACGAGGTCCCGGAGGCGTTCTTCCAGCTGCCGCCGTCCACGCGGTACTGGAGGGTCTTGCCCCCGCCACCGCCGTTGCCGCCGTTCGCGGTGATGGAGAAGGACACGGGGCATGTGGTCCCGTCCGAGCACTTCCCATTGCTGGCACTGATCGCTGGGCCGGCCGGTTTGGTGTACGGGGTCACCGAGTTGGATGCCTTCGACAGTGCGCTCTCGCCGCCCTTGAAACGGTTCCTGGCCTGAACGGTGAAGGTGTACGACTTCCCGTTGTCCAGCCCGGTGATGGCCGCGGACTCCGCGGGAGCGTTCACCACCGTGGATCCTCCCTCCCAACGGACCACGTAGTCCTTGATCGTGGTGCCGTTGCCCGAGGCGCCCGACCATGTGACGGTGGCCCGTCCGTTGGGACCATCACCTGTGCCCTCACTCGGCATCGACGCCGAGACGGAGGTGGGCGGCGCAGGCATCGCCCAGGGCGTCACCTCGTTGGAGGGGGCGGACGGAGCCACGCCCTCCCCCACCGAGTTCACGCCCGTATAGGTGAACGTGTGGGCGGAGTCCTGGTCGAGGTCGTAGAACGTGTGCGTACGGGCGTCGCCGCCCACCGTGGCGGACTGCCCGGACGACGAGCGGACGATGTAGCCGGAGATGGGCTCGCCGTTGGCCTCGGCCCTGGTCATCGCCGGCCAGGTGACCTTCACTCCACCGCCCTTGGGGTCGTTGACCCGTTCTGCGGTCATGGCGCCGCTGGGCTTGGCCGGGGGCCCTGCCGGGTGCTCGGCCACCGACCACGCGGACCATTCCGAGGGCTCGGGGGCGAGGTTGCGGGCCCGCACCCGGAACCGGTAGTCGGTGCCGTTGGTCAGTCCCTCCCACACGTGCTGGGTGGTGCCTCCTCCCATCTCCTTCTCCACCAGCTCGCCGGTGGCGGTGTCCTGCATCTGCAGGTCGTAGCTCTGGATGGCCGAGCCACGGTTGACCGGAGCATTCCAGGCGACGGTGAGACGGCTGTCCCCGCGCTGCGCGGACGGCGCCCCCGGGGTCTCCGGGCGCACGTCCGGGCGCGCGGTGGCCGAGGGGGCCGACGGCTCCGACTCCCCCACCTCGTTGATGGCGATCACCTGGAAGGTGTACTCCACATCGTTCGTGAGGCCCGTGATCGTGCACGAGGTGGAGGAGCACTCCTGGCTGACCGGGGGGCCTGAGGCGGAGGTGACGCGGTAGCCCGTGATCCGAGCGCCGTTGTCCACACCCGCCGTGAAGTTCAGATCGACGATGCCGTCTCCGACCTCCGCGACGCGCGGGGCCGACGGTGCCTCCGGTTTGCCGCGCACGGTCACCCGGATCTCCCCGGTGGCATCACGTTCCGGGTCCTCGGTGTCATCGCGCACCGTGTAGGTCGCGGTGAGGATCCCGTGGAAGTCCTCGTCCGGGGTGATGGCGACCTGGTCCCCCTCTACATCGATGCTCCCCTTGCCGCTGGTGACCACGGGGGGCATGACGGTGCGGCTGCCCCCGGGGAAGGGGTTCGAGTCGTTGGCCAGCACGTCGATGGACTGCGTGGTGCCTGCATCGATCACCGTGGTGTCCAGCACCGCAGCCAGGCGAGGGCGGTTGGAGCCGGTGACCGTCACCTGCACCGTGGCGTTGACGGGATCGTTCGTGCCGTCAGTGACGGTGACGGGAACACTGACGATCTGGCCCTTGGCGGCCCGTGACGTCGCCTGGGCCGTGACGGAGGATCCGTCCAGGCCGATAGTCACCCCCTCGGGCTCGGAGACCTCCCCCAGCGCGAAGGTGAGGTCGTCCCCCTCCGGGTCAGCGGCACTCGCGGCGAGATCGACGGAGGCCTGGGTGCCCCCCTGCTCCACCTCCAGCAGAGCGCCCTGCAGCGTGGGCGGCAGGTTCTCGTCCTCGGCGGTGATCTCCACGGGGATGGCGAGGGTGGCAGTGGCAGCCATCGGGTCCCCCACCTCGCCATCGGTGACCTCGACGGAGATGGTGTCGTTGCCGGAGAAGCCCTCAGCGGCACGGTACAGCAGCGTGGATTCGTCCTGCACCAGCTGGGTGCCGTCGGTGTGCGCAGCCGTGACCAAGGAAGGATCGGTCACGGTGGCCGCCTCGGCACCGGGGCGGACGCGGATGTTGTTCGGATCGGACAGATCGATCGTGGTCTCCGCACCTGCCTGCACCTGCACGGTCTCGCCCACCCAGACCGGTGCCTGCTTCGCCCGGCCTGGCACCCAGATGTAGCCGGCGGCGGTGCGGCCGTCGACGTCCTCGATCTGGTACCGGTACCGCTGCTGCTCGTCCTGGGGCGCGATGCGGACGATGCCGTCCTCCCGCAGCTCCACTCCCTCCGGCGCGCCGTCGAGGGTGACGGTCAGGTCGGTGACGCTGCCGTCGGGGTCGGAGTCGTTGGCCAGGACATCGACGTCGATGTGCTCGGCCTGCGGATCCAGCACGTCCTGCGCCTCGACGAAGTCGTCCCGTGCGATCGGGGAGCGGTACGGGGCGTTCTCGTCCACCTTGATGGTGGCCGTGGCCGAGCTCTTCAGCTGACCGTCCGAGGCGCTGTACAGCACCTGGTGCGTGCCGTTCTCTGGCGGCGTGGTCACCGTGACCAGGTTCTCGGCCGCATCCTCCCCGCTGTGCACGTGGATGTCGGTGAGTGCCTCGGTGTCGGCGGCGACCACGCTCAGCGGAGTGCCCTCGGGGTCGGTGTCGTTGTCCAGTACCTGCACCTGGACCTCGCGGCCGGGGCGCACCTCGACGACGTCGTCGACGGCGTAGGGCGGCTGGTTGGTGTCGTTGGGCTCCGCGATGCCCACCAGCACCTCGGCGGTGCCCAGCGCGCCCTGCCGGTCCATCACCTGGTACCGGAACCGCTCGGTGCCCACGGATCCCTCGTGGGGTACGTACTCGATCCATTCACCGGTGGCCGAAACCACCTCACCCAGCTGGGGGGCCGGGCTGGTGATGCCCATCAGCATCGCGGAGTCGCCGTCGGGGTCGATGCCGGTGGTGGGCACGGGGATCCGAACAGATGTGCCGGCCACGGTCCGCGCAGTGAGGTTCTCAGGCCTGGGTGGAGCGTTGGAGGCGTCGGCGGGCACGATCCGCACCGTGAGGTTCGCCGACCCGTCGCGCCCGGTCTCGTCGACCACCTCGTACTTGATGACGGCTTCCCCGCTGGCGTCATCGTTCGCGATGAAGCGGATCTGGTTCTGGAGGGTCTCCACGCGCCCCTTGTCCTCGGCACGAGACCCGTCGAGGATCTGGCCCAGGGTGAGCTTCGATCCTGTGGGGGAGATGTCATTGCCGACCACGTCGACGAGCACCATGTCGCCGGCGCGCACCGTGGCCCGGTCGGGCACTGCGATCGGGTTGGCGAACTGGGTGTCGGTCTGCGCGACCATCACCCGGATCGTTCCTTCGGCGGTCCCTGCAGCATTGCCGACCTGGTAGGTCAGGGGCACTGGTTCCGCGCCGGCCACGGCTCCCGGTTCGGCTTCCACCCGGACCAGCCCGTGGGCGATCACTGTGGCCTTCAACCCGCTGCCCTCAGGGACGGAGACGGAGTTGACCACCAGGACCCCGCCGGTGGGGTCCACGTCGTTCTCCAGCGGGTCGATCAGGGTCTCGGTACCGGTGGTGACCGTTCCCATGTCGTCCACGGCCACGGGGATCAGCTGCTCGGAGCTCGCCTCGACCACGTCCACGCGGATCAGTCCCAGTGAGGCCGAGCTGGAGCTGCTGGCGGCCACCGTGTAGTCGAGGTAGTAGGTTCCGGGCTCGGTGCCGGAGACGTTGACGGTACCGGCCTCCAGGGCGGGGTCCACCTCGAGGGCATCGTTCTCGGAGACGTTGGTCAGCTCGAGCTGACCGCCGTTGGGGTTGAGGTCATTGACCAGTGGTTTGATCGTCGCGGTGCGTCCAGCCACGATCCGGACGTGGTCCGCGGTGGTGATCGGTGCCAGATCGTTCTCGGAGACCGCCTCGATCTCGAGGGTGCCCTCTCCCTGCATGCCGCGCTCGTCGCGGAAGGTGAGCTGGACCTTCTTCTCACCCGTGGTCAGCCCGGCGTCGGTGAAGGTTATGAGGCCATCGGGGCGGAAGGTGACGACGTCCTCAGGCTGCACGGTGGCATTGGCGAGGTAGAAGGCGTCGCCGTCGGGGTCCTCCCAGTAGGGGAGGATGTTGAAGGAGACCTCCTGTCCGGAGCGCACCTGCACCTTGGTGATGTTCTCGGCTGTGGGGGCAGGTGCCCCGTTGTCCGCGGGGCCGGTGACATCGAGCGTGACGGTCGCGGTATCGCTCTTGCCCCGACCGTCATCCGCGGCGTAGGTGAAGCTCGCCGTCCCGGTGGCATCCTCGTTCACCTCGATCTGCAGCTGGGTTCCGCCCCTGATCGGGGTGACCGTTCCGATGGAGGGCTGCTCGCCCTGAACGGACACCGTGAGGATGTCGCCGTCGGGGTCGGTGTCGTTGCGCGTCACGGGTAGGACGACGCTCTTGCCTGCCCGCACACCGAACTCGTCGTCATTGGCCACCGGCGGCCGGTTCTTCTCGTCGCGCTCCGCCGCCACGTTGGTGATCGTGGTGGTGAGGGTCTCCTCCTCGCGCTCCTCGGCGTCGCTGGTCTGGATGTCCTGCTGGATCTTCCACTCGTCGACCAGCTGCATGTCGTCGGCGATCATCCAGGACAGCCCGAACTTCTGGTCGTTGAGCACCACCAGGTCGTTGTTGACCCGCAGGACCAGGTCACCGTCGCTGTTCGCATCCGGAACCGTCTCGCTGATGACGTCGTCCCCGCAGGCACGCACGTACGCGGAGGAGTCGTTCCATGCCCCGTAGGCACATCCTCGCGCCTGCGCGGGAGCGACCGGACGTCCCGTGCCACGGGCAGCATGGCCCTCGGCTTCACCGCCGTTCAGGGGGATCAGGAACAGCGTGTCCTGGGTGGCCAGGACGACGTCCTTCGATGCGGGGCTGGGCTGCTGCAGACGCGCTGTGGTCAGATCGGAGACCCCGTACTCGGTGAGCTGGTACTCCTTCACCTCCGTGCCCAGGCGCAGCATGCGCTTCTCGCGGTCCAGGATCACGGGGTGCTCGCCGACGACGGTGAGCTCCACCATCCCCTCACCGGTGGAGAGCCCCCCGACCACGATCGGATCGTTCGGCTTGGCCTTGCGGGTGTCCTCGGTATAGGGGAATACCAGCAGCTTGTCAGCCTCCAGGAGGAGGACGGTGCCCTGACTGGACACGGCGATCTGCGGCGCCTTGCTGCTTCCCTCGTAGGTGGGGTCGACAGCGCTCGGATTGAAGGCGGCAGCCTCCTCCGGGGACAGGATCCACATCCGGCCATCGGGGGCTGCAACAGCGACGCGGTCGCCCCCCAGTCGCACCTCCGACCCGGGCGGGAGCTCGACCAGGGCGTTGCGGCTCACGGCTGCGGTGTTGATCGGGGTCATGCCGCGCGGGCCGGTCTCGATGACCGTGTACCCGGACTGCAGCAGATCGAGGTCCTCGCCGTTCATGGCGAGGCGGGCGTCGAGCTCCTGGGCGTCGACGTTCAGTCGGCCCATCAGCCGCTTCTGCTCGTTCATCACCCAGACGCCGCCGTTGGTGACGTCGACCTCGGAGGAGGTGAGCCCGGGGTACTTGATCGCGAAGCCGGTGACCACCAGGGCCAGGATCGCCAGCACCGCCCCGGAGATCGCACCGGAGCGGCGGCGCCGCCGCTTCACCCCGTGAGTGACCGACATCCGAACCCCCTACGAAGCACCAATGACCAGCGGTGCGCACGCCAGAGGCCTCCGTCGTCGGCGACCGGACCCCCGAGCCTGACCGGGAGGTGCGCACGCGCCCCCAGGGTACTGTGCGGAGCACTCCGGAGCTACGCGGTGCAGATCACCATCTGGTGAACGTCCTGGTCACGGTTCCACTCTCGTAGGCGGTTCACCAGGAGTTCACCGCGCCGCCTCTGAAGCGGAGACGTTCACCGGCTCCGCTGGACCAGCGAACGGGCGAAGCCCGCCAGCGAGTCCCGCACCGCACCGGCCGGCAGCTCTGACAGCACGCCGATCGCTTCGTCTGCAGTGCGCTGGGCAAGAGCGCGCGTCTCCTCGAGCGCCGGATCTTCCCGGAGCATCGCGACGACCTCCTCCAGTGCGGCGTCATTGCTCAGGTCCCCCTCGAGCCGCTCCACGATCGCAGCGGCCCGGCGCTCGCCGGCGGCGGCGCGCCGACGAACGAGCAAGGTGGGCATGGTGGGGACGCCTTCGCGCAGGTCCGTACCCGGTGTCTTCCCGCTGGTGCCAGGATCGCTCTCGAGGTCCAGCACATCATCGGCGAGCTGGAACGCCACCCCGATCTTCTCGCCGTAGCGACGCATCACCTCAGCGCTGCCCTCGGGCGCCCCGGCCTGCAGCGCGCCGAGCTGGCCGGCCAGCGCGAGCAGCGAAGCGGTCTTGTCCGACAGCACGGAGATGTAGTGCTCGAAAGGATCCTCGTCGTCCTGAGGGCCGACCGTCTCATGAAGCTGGCCGAGGCACAGACGTTCGAAGGTCAGCGAGTGCAGCTGCACTGCTTCGGTGCCAAGCCGCGAGCTCAGACCGCTCGCTCTGGCGAAGAGGAAGTCCCCGGTCAGGATCGCCACGTTGTTGCCCCAGATCGCATGGGCGCTGCGGGTGCCCCGCCGGGTGCTGGCCGAGTCCATCACATCGTCGTGGTACAGGCTCGCCAGGTGCGTGAGCTCGACCAGGACTGCTGCATCGATGACCTCATCCCGCTGGGCGTCCCCGAGGGACGCCGCGAGAAGCACGAGCATCGGGCGCACGCGCTTGCCGCCGGCGTCCAGCAGGTGGCGCGCGGTCCACCGTGCCAGGTGATCGTTCGTGCTCACCGACTCCCGCAGGCGATCCTCGATGGCGGCGAGCCGCTCCAGCATGGTCTGGGCCAGCTGCTCATCGATGTCGGGCACGGCCGACAGGCTGGACGGCATTGCTCTCCTGGGGGGGCGCAGTCGGCTTGTGCTGAGCACCGCTGCCGACGGGGGACGACTGTCACGCAGTGGATCCGAGTAACGGGCCCGGAGCCCGAACGGACGTTCACCGCAAGAATTCAGTCTACCGCTCCGCTGTGCACTGGCTGCCCCCTGCACCTGTGGAACCCGACGCACCCGACCCCCGAGACAGCCCGCACCGTCCGTCTCGCACCCGCACCACCCCGCACCGCGGGAAGGGCACCTGCTTCGCCAGCGCGCGCCGGCATGAAAAAAGGGGAAGGGATGAAGGAGGAGCACACACCCATCACGAGTGATGCTACAACCCCTTCATCCCTTCCCGAATGAAGATGTCCGGCGGCTACCTACTCTCCCACACCCTCCCGAGTGCAGTACCATCGGCGCAATCGAGCTTAGCTTCCGGGTTCGGAATGGAACCGGGCGTTTCCTCGACGCTATGACCGCCGTAACACAACGAGACCCAACCAGCCCCCACACCCCCAACACAGGGAA
>NZ_JAMBDS010000044.1:0-26077 GCF_025143785.1 Brachybacterium sp. p3-SID1565 | reverse complement strand
CCTCCGGACGGCGCGAGGACGCCACCCACGCAGTGGTGGGGTCCGTCTCGTCCAGCACCTCCATGCGCACCCCCGAGTGGATCCAGCCGCGCGTGCAGTGATGGGCCATGGGCTCGAAGTCCTGACCCATCACCCGTTCCCACTGCTCGCCCTCCAGCACCACCGGCTCGCCCAGCAGTTCCACCGGGATCCGGGCCCTGCCCAGGGTCAGCTGCCCGTCGCGCACCTCCAGCACCGGGGAGCTGACGTAGGCCAGTGCGCAGACCACCACCAGAGCCAGCACCCCCACCACGGCGGCCAGGGTGTACGACAGCGGCACCAGGATCACACCGAAGGTGGCGCCGAGGAGGGCGATCACGATCCAGGCGCCGGGCCCCGGCAGCAGGCGCTCGTGGAACACGGGCGCCGTCGGGCGAGCGGGGACAGGGGACGCTGCGGGGCGGGGCTGATCGGGCATGACGGCATGGTCTCACGCACCCCTGGGACCGGCTCCTCCTGCGCAGCCCCTACCCTGGGTCCATGTCCGACGACCAGACCGCTCCGCGCACCACCTTGCAGATCCGGCTCGAGCCCGGCGTGCCGCTGCCGCATCGCGCCCACGCCGACGACGCCGGCCTGGACCTGACCAGCAGTGAGGATCTGGAGATCCCCCCGGGCGGGCGCGCACTGGTGGACACCGGGACCGCCGTCGCCCTGCCCACGGGCACCGTGGGACTGGTCTGCCCCCGCTCGGGCCTGGCCTCCCGCCACGGGATCACCGTGCTGAACGGCCCGGGTATCGTGGACGCGGGCTACCGCGGCCCCATCCGGGTGCCGCTGCACAACACCGACCTCGACCAGCCCTTCGCCCTGCGCCGCGGCGACCGCATCGCCCAGCTGGTGATCGTGCCGTTCCTGGCCCCTGCGCTGGAGCAGGTCGACGAGCTCGACGACACCGACCGGGCCAGCGCGGGCTTCGGCTCCAGCGGCGGCTTCGGTCCTGGCCACCGGAAGGAAGGCTGAACGCATGGCACTGTTCTCCCGCGGGCGCCGCAAGGACGCCCCCACGCACCGCGCCGACGAGGCCGCCGCCTCGACCTCTGAGGCCGACGACGCCGAGACCGACGACACCGCCGACGCATCGGAGGCCCGCCCCGAGCACCTCGAGGCCGGCCCCTACGACCAGCCCGATGCCCCCGAGGAGGACCGCATCGACCTGGGCGGTCTGCAGGTGCCGACCATCGACGGCATGGAGCTGCGGATGGAGGTGGACCAGCGCACCGGCACCGTCACCGGCGCGAACATGGTGATCGACGGCTCCTCGCTGCAGGTGCAGGCCTTCGCTGCGCCGAAGTCCCGCGGCCTGTGGGACGAGGTGCGGACGTCTCTGCGGGATTCCGTGGTCAAGCAGGGCGGCACCGCCGAGACCCGCTCCGGAGCGTTCGGCACCGAGCTGATCACGCGCCTGCCGGTCAACCGGGCCGACGGCCGCACGGGGTACCGCCCGGCCCGTTTCATCGGCGTGGACGGCCCGCGCTGGTTCCTGCGCGCGATCCTCACCGGCCCCGCCCTGTCGGACAGGACGAAGTCTCGCCGCTTCGAGACGCTCATCTCCCGCCTGGTGGTGGTGCGCGGCGGCGACGCCATGGCACCCCAGGAGCTGATCCCGCTGACGCTGCCCGGCCAGCGGCCCGGGCTGATCCCGCAGAAGGCGGCGCTGATCGATCCGCTCGAGCGCGGGCCCGAGATCACCGAGGTCGGATGAGTCCCCGTTCCGCCGCGAATGGAAGCCGTCCCGGGGCGCGGGGAGGGGGCGCCCCGGACACCGTCGCCTCGATCGACGACCGCCGCAAGGCGCACCTGGCGGGCGTGATCAGCTCCCTGGTGGTGCTGCCGCGCAGTGCGGCACCCGCGGTCGAGGCCGAGCTCGACGACGGCACCGGCACCATCGCCCTGGTCTGGCTAGGCCGCGACCGCATCCCCGGCATCGAGCCCGGCGCGCGCCTGTCCGTGACGGGCTTCGCCGCCCGGCGCGGCGGCCGCCGGGTGATGTACAACCCCCGCTACGAGATCACCCGGATCAGCGGTCAGGAGGAGACATGAGCACCACCCCTGCCGAACCACCGGCCGCAGGTCAGTCATCCCCTCAGCGGTCCCCGGCCCGCTCCCGGGGTGTGGGCACGCTGCTGCAGCAGGAGCAGTTCTCCGTGGCCGAGGCCGTGGGCGGCCCGCGCGGCGTGATCGAGTCCGTCGTCCCCACACTGCTGTTCGTCGTTCTCTACGTGGCCACCCGATCGGTGATGATCTCCGCGGTGGCGGCCGTGGCCGTCGTGGTGCTGGCGCTGCTCGCACGGATCGTGCAGCGCCAGAGCCCTGCCACCGTGCTGGGCGGGCTGCTGGGCGTGGCGCTGGGCGCCGTGCTCGCCGTGCGCAGCGGCGAGGGCAGCGACTTCTACGCACCGGGGATCGTGATCAACGCGGTGGCACTGGGCGTGCTGCTCATCTCCCTGCTCGCCCGTCGCCCCCTGGTGGGACTGTTCATCGGGATGCTCGACCCGCGGGTGGAGGACTGGGCTCAGGACCGCGATGCCCGTCGCGTGTACGCCCGGGCCACGTGGCTGTTCGCCGGCCTGTACGCCGCCAAGCTCGCCGTCCAGGTGCCGCTGCTGCTGACCGGACAGGTGGCCGCGCTGGGGGTGGCGAAGCTCGCCATGGGGCTGCCGGCGTTCGCGGTGATCGCCTACCTGGTGTGGCTGATGCACCGCTCCCTTCTCAGCCGTCGTGCGGCTCGTCAGCCGGAGCCAGCAGGCGCTCCATCGCCCCCACCTCCGCCGGCTCGGCAATGAACAGCAGCTCGTCCCCGCTCTCGAGCGCGTCGTGAGGGGTGGGGGCCATCGGACGGCCGTCCCGGATGATCCCCACCGGCACACAGCCCGTCGGCCAGCGCATGGACCCCACGGTGCGGCCCACCGCGGGGCTCGAGGCGGGCAGCGTGATCTCCACCATCTGGGTGTCGCTGCCGGCGAACTGGAACAGGCGCACCACGCGACCCACGCTCACGGCCTCCTCCACCAGGGCGGTGATCATCCGCGGTGTCGACACCGCCACGTCCACCCCCCACATGGGGCCGAACATCCACTCGTTGTCGGGATGGGAGACGCGCGCCACCGTGCGCGGCACCAGGAACTCCGTCTTGGCCAGCAGGGAGACGACCAGGTTCACCTTGTCATCGCCCGTGGCGGCCACCAGGACGTCGGCCTCCTCGATCGCCGCCTCGCGCAGCACGCCCAGCTCCGCCGCGTCGCCGCACACCCACTGCGCCCCCGGCAGCGCGGTGCGCCGCTCGGGCGTGACCTTGCGGTCGATGAGCACCAGGCGGTGCCCCTTCTCCATCAGCTCGCGGGCGATGGACCTGCCCACGCTCCCGGCCCCCACGATCACGATCTTCATTCCCGCTCACCCCGCAGTGCCCGGTCGTAGCTCTCCCGCACCTCGTCCTCGTCGCGCTGGTGGGCCAGCTGCGTCTCCACTCTCTCGAGCTGACCGGTGGGCACCAGCAGGTGCAGGCGGTCGCCGTCCTGCACGTGCGCGTCGACACCCGGGAGCACGCCCTCACCGAAGCGGGTCAGGTGGGCCACCCGGGAGCCGGTCTCGCGCTCCACGTGCGACAGAGGGGTGCCGATCCACGACGGGTGCGGCTGGAGGGCGATCATGGTGAGAGCGCCGGAGACGTCCCGGTACTGACGCTCAGGGGTTCCCGGCAGGAGCCGGCCCATCACCTGGGCCGCGGCCCAGCGCACCGTGGGCACCGTGGCGATGCCGAGCCGCTCGTACACCTCCGCCCGGTGGGGGTCGTAGATGCGGGCGACCACGCGGCGCACCCCGAACTCCTCGCGCACCACGCGGGCCGCGATGATGTTGGAGTTGTCCCCGCTGGACACGGCGGCGAAGCCGGCCGCCTCACGGATGCGGGCCCGCTCCAGCGTGGTGCGGTCGAAGCCCAGCCCGGCCACCCTCTCCCCGGCGAAGTCGCGTCCCAGACGCGCGAAGGCCGCGGGATCCTGGTCGATCACGGCCACGGTGTGGCCCCGATCGACCAGCGACGCGGCGAGCATCGCGCCCACCCGCCCGCAGCCCATGATCACGAAGTGCATCGATCTCTCCTCCGGTGCGCCCGTGGCGCTCGGTGCGGCACGTGCGAGGGTCACGATAGACCCATGGCCCTGCGGGCTTACAGTTGACCGCGTGCCGGGCCTCACCACCTCCACCATCAAGCGAGCGCTCCTGGGCCGCGCCTTCGCCACGGAGGACCTCTCACGCGAGCGACTGCCCAAGCGACTCGCACTGCCCACCTTCGCCTCCGACGCCCTCAGCTCCGTCGCCTACGCGCCGGACGAGATCCTGCTGACCCTGGCGCTGGCCGGGATGACGGCCTACGCGGTCAGTCCCTGGGTCGCGCTCGCCGTGGTGGCGCTGATGGCGGTGGTGGTGGCCGCCAACCGGCACAACGTCCAGGAGTACCCCGACGGGGGCGGCGACTACCGGGTGGTGCAGGACAACCTCGGCCAGCGGGCAGGTCGCGTCGTCGGCAGCGCCCTGCTGGTGGACTACGTGCTCACGGTGGCCGTGTCGATCTCGCAGGCCGCGCACTACACCACCGGCGGCCTGCCCGTCCTCCACGGATGGGAGACGTGGATCGCGATCGGCCTGATCATCCTGGTCACGCTGGTGAACCTGCGCGGGGTGCGCGAGTCAGGCCGCACCCTCGCGATCCCGGTGTACCTGTTCATGGGATCGCTCGGCCTGCTGCTGCTGCTGGGCGCGGTGCAGGCCCTCACCGGCACTCTGGGGCACGCGCCCAGCGCCGGCTACGAGATCGAGCCGGATGCCGCCTTCGACCAGGGGCTGACCGCCCTGGGCGGAGCACTCCTGGTGCTGCGCGCCTTCTCCTCGGGCTGCGCTGCGCTCACGGGCGTGGAGGCGATCAGCAACGGGGTCCCGTCGTTCCGCCCTCCGAAGTCCCGCAACGCAGCCACCACGCTCGTGATCCTGGGGGCGATCTCCTCAGTGTTCATCCTGGGCATCATCGTGCTGGCCGGCGCCACCGGGGTGCGCTACGTGGAGGATCCCGCCACACAGCTCACCCGGGACGGCGCGCAGGTGACGGACTACCAGCAGATCCCGGTGATCGCCCAGATCGCCCAGGCGGTCTTCGGGGGCGGCTCACCGCTGTTCTACGTGGTCCTGATCAGCACCGGGGTGGTGCTGTTCCTGGCCGCCAACACGGCGTTCAACGGCTTCCCCAACCTGGCCTGTGCCCTGGCCCGCTCACGGAACCTGCCCCGCCAGCTGCGCCAGCGCGGCGACAGGCTGGCCTACTCCAACGGGATCCTGGCCCTGAGCCTGGCGTCGATCCTGCTGGTGTGGCTCACGGGTGCCCGCGTGAGCCTGCTGATCCAGATGTACATCGTGGGGGTGTTCGTCTCCTTCTCCCTGGCGCAGCTGGGCATGACGATCCACTTCAGCAAGCAGCTGCGGGTGATCACCAGCGGGGTTCAGCGCCGGAGGATCGCACGCCGTCGCGCGGTGAACGCCTTCGCCTTCGCGGTCGTCACGCTGGTGCTGGTGATCGTCCTGGTCACGAAGCTGCCGCACGGTGCGTGGGTGGCGGTGTCGGCGATGCTGCTGCTGTGGCTGCTGATGTCCGGCGTCCACCGTCACTACCAGCGGGTGCGCAGCGAGTTGGCTCTGCCCACCGACCAGGAGGATCCGATGCCGCGGCCGGCCAGGTCCCACGCCCTGGTGCTGGTGGCCTCCCTGGACCGCCCCACCATGAGAGCCCTCGCGGTGGCCTCGGCGACCCGCCCCACCACCATCGAGGCGATCATCGTCGACGACGAGGACGTGGACTGGCGGGCGGTGGCAGATCGCTGGCGCGATCTGGATGTGCAGATCCCCCTGCGGGTCCTGTACGCGCCCTATCGGCAGTTCAGCGCGCCGGTCCTTGCCCACGTGATGAACCTGCTCTCACGCAGCCCCCGGGACGAGGTGGTCGTCTACATCCCGGAGTTCCTGGTGGGACACTGGTGGGAGGCACTGCTGCACAACCACTCCGCGCGGCGGCTGAGGGCCCGCCTCGAGCACCTGCCCCGTGTGGTCGTGGCCACGGTCCCCTGGCAGCTGGGGAGCGCGCAGGAAGCCGTCGACCAGGTGCAGGACGAAGTGCGCTCTGCCGCACTGCGAGGAAGGGGGAGGGCGCGATGAGCCCCGACCAGGACCACCGCCACGCCGATGAGGCCGGCGCCGCCCGGCACCTCACCCTGACGGTCGGCGCTCCGGCGGCCGGCGGGACCTTCGTGGCGCGCCACGAGGGCCGCGTGGTCTTCGTTCGTGGCACCGCACCTGGGGAGACGGTGACCGCTCGAGTGCTGGAGGACCCGAGCGAGGCGACTTCCGCCCGGTTCTGGCGCGCCGAGACGGTGGACGTGCTCGAGGCCGGTCTGGACCGGGTGCCCACCGTGTGGCCCGAGGCCGGTGTGGACGGCGTGGGCGGAGCCGAATGGGCCCACATCGCGCTGCCGGCCCAGCGCCGCATCGCCACCGAGGTCATGCAGGATCTGCTGCGCCGTGCGGGGGTGACCTCCTACCCGCTCCAGGACGTCCAGGTCGAGCCCGCTCCCCACGACATGGACGGCCTGGGCTGGCGCACCCGGGTGCGCTTCGCGGTGGACGAGCACGGCCGGGTGGGCATGCGCGGATGGCGCTCCCACGAGGTGCGTGAGGTCGGCGACAACCCGCTGGCGGCCCAGGCGATCCGAGATCTCGGCCTGGGAGCCTGGACGGCGCCGCCCGGGACCGAGGCCGTCGATGTCGTGGCGCCGTCGGCAGGGCCGGCGAGCGTCGTGCTGATCGGTCGGGAGCTCGATCCGGCAGGGCTCGAGGTCCCCCAGGCGTGGGGTGATGCGGATGTAAGCGTGCGCACCGCGCGCGGTCTGGTTCCGCTGCACGGGGACGGCACCGTGCGCGAGCGCGTGGGGGAGCGGCTCTTCACCGTCTCCGCGACCGGCTTCTGGCAGGTGCACCGGCGGGCCGCCGAGCTGCTCTCCGAGGTGGTCAGCGATGCGCTGCGCGCACCTCGCGGCGGCAGTGCGTGGGACCTCTTCGGCGGTGTCGGCCTGTTCGCGGCCGTCGCCGCGGATCAGGTGGGCCCCGACGGGCAGGTGCTGACCGTCGAGGGCAACCGGCGCGCCTCGGTCCTGGCGGCGGAGAACCTCCAGGACCTGCCCCAGGTGAGCGCGGCCACCGCGGATGTCACCGACTGGGTGCGCGCCCGCAAGGGAGGGGTGGACTGCGTGGTGCTGGATCCGCCGCGCAGCGGAGCAGGCGTGGAGCTGATCGGGCTGCTGACGGCGAAGGTGCGCCGCCGCATCGTGTACGTCTCCTGCGAGCCGTCCACCCTGGCCCGGGACCTCGCCGCCGCCGAGCGTGCCGGATGGTCGGTGGTGGACGTGCGCGCCTTCGACCTGTTCCCGCACACCCACCACATCGAATCGGTGACGGTGCTGGAGCCCGGATCCACGCGCTGAGGACTCCGACACCCACCTCGAGACCGACGCCGCTGCCGCGGCGAGCAGAATCGCGGAGCAGCGTGCTACCATTTATCTTGACGTCAAGATAATTTTTCGGTGAGAGTCGGACGCCCGATGGCCCGTGAGGGCAGTGGATCGTCGCCCGATGCGCGCACTGCGCGTGATGTCGGGCGCGGAGCGGCGCCGACGCACCTACGATGGGTGAGACGCCCCACCCCGAAGGAGATCGCACTGTGAGCACGATCGACTCGTTCGCCGCGAAGCAGACGCTCGCGGTCGGCGGAACCGACTACGAGATCTACGCCCTCGACGCCGTCGACGGCGCCCAGAAGCTGCCCTACAGCCTCAAGATCCTGCTGGAGAACCTTCTGCGCACGGAGGACGGTGCCAACATCACCGCCGATCACGTGCGCGCCATCGCGAACTGGGATCCCGAGGCGGAGCCCTCCACCGAGATCCAGTTCACCCCGGCCCGCGTGATCATGCAGGACTTCACCGGCGTGCCCTGCGTCGTGGACCTGGCCACCATGCGCGAGGCCGTCGAGGAGCTCGGCGGGGATCCCGAGCGCATCAACCCGCTGGCCCCGGCGGAGCTGGTCATCGACCACTCCGTGATGATCGACGTGGCCGGCCGCATCGACGCCCTCGAGCGCAACATCGAGCTGGAGTACGAGCGCAACAACGAGCGCTACCAGTTCCTGCGCTGGGGCCAGACCGCCTTCGACGACTTCAAGGTGGTGCCCCCGGGCACCGGCATCGTCCACCAGGTCAACATCGAGTACCTGGCCCGCACCGTGATGACCCGGGAGACCGACGGGGTGCTGCGCGCCTACCCGGACTCCTGCGTCGGCACCGACTCCCACACCACCATGGTCAACGGGCTGGGCGTGCTGGGCTGGGGCGTGGGCGGCATCGAGGCCGAGGCCGCGATGCTCGGCCAGCCCGTCTCCATGCTCATCCCCAAGGTGGTGGGCTTCAAGCTCACCGGGGAGATCCCGCCGGCTGCCACCGCCACCGACGTGGTGCTGACCATCACAGAGATGCTCCGCCAGCACGGCGTGGTGGGCAAGTTCGTGGAGTTCTACGGCGACGGCGTGGCCCAGGTGCCGCTCGCCAACCGTGCCACCATCGGCAACATGAGCCCCGAGTTCGGCTCCACCGCCGCCATGTTCCCCATCGACCAGGTCACCCTGGACTACCTGCGCCTCACCGGCCGTTCCGAGGAGCAGCTGGCGCTGGTGGAGGCCTACGCCAAGCGCCAGGGCCTGTGGCACGACCCCTCGGTGGAGCCGGCCTTCTCCGAGTACCTCGAGCTGGACCTGTCCACCGTGGTGCCCTCGATCGCGGGCCCCAAACGCCCGCAGGACCGCATCGTGCTCAGTGAGGCCAAGGAGTCCTTCCGCGAGGTGCTGCCCTCCTACACCGGGGACGACGCGCTCGCCGGTGGCGGTGCCGACAGGCCCGACCCGGCCGAGTCCGGCTCCTTCCCGGCCTCGGATCCCGCCTCCCCGCAGTCCGACAACGATTCCGGCGGCCAGGCACCGGCTGAGCACCACCAGGTCAGCGGCCGCGCCACCCGCCCCACCGAGGTGGAGGGCCACGACTTCACGATCGACCACGGCATCGTCTCGATCGCCTCGATCACCTCGTGCACCAACACCTCGAACCCCTCGGTGATGATGGCCGCGGGCCTGCTGGCCAAGAACGCCCTGGAGCGCGGCCTGGAGGTTAAGCCCTGGGTGAAGACGTCGATGGCCCCCGGTTCCCAGGTGGTCACCAACTACTACACGCGCGCCGGGCTGTGGCCGGCCCTGGAGGGGCTGGGCTTCCACCTGGTGGGCTACGGCTGCACCACCTGCATCGGCAACTCCGGGCCCCTGGCCCCGGAGATCTCCGACGCGATCGCCGAGAACGACCTGGCCGTCACCGCGGTGCTCTCGGGCAACCGCAACTTCGAGGGCCGGATCAACCCCGACGTGAAGATGAATTACCTGGCCTCCCCGCCGCTGGTCATCGCGTACGCGCTGGCGGGCACCATGGACTTCGACTTCGAGAACGACCCGCTGGGCACGGACCAGGAGGGCAACGAGGTCTACCTCAAGGACATCTGGCCCAGCCCCACCGAGGTGGAGCAGGTCATCGCCGAGAACATCTCCCAGGAGATGTTCACCGAGGACTACAAGGACGTCTTCACCGGCGACGAGCGCTGGCAGAGCCTGGAGACCCCGGAGGGCGCGACCTTCGAGTGGGACCCCGAGTCCACCTACGTGCGCAAGCCCCCGTACTTCGAGGGCATGGGCATCGAGCCGGATCCGGTCCAGGACATCACCGGTGCCCGCGTGCTGGTGAAGCTGGGCGACTCCACCACCACCGATCACATCTCGCCGGCGGGCTCCATCAAGGCCGACTCCCCGGCCGGCCGGTACCTGCGTGAGCACGGCGTGGAGCGCAAGGACTTCAACTCCTACGGCTCCCGCCGCGGCAACCACGAAGTGATGATCCGCGGCACTTTCGCCAACATCCGCATCAAGAACCAGCTGCTGGACGGTGTGGAGGGCGGCTACACGAAGAACTTCCTGACCGGTGAGCAGGAGTTCATCTACGACGCCGCCCAGGCCTACGCCGAGAAGGACATCCCCCTGGTGGTCCTGGCCGGCAAGGAGTACGGCTCCGGCTCCTCCCGCGACTGGGCCGCCAAGGGCACCAAGCTGCTGGGCGTCCAGGCCGTGATCACCGAGAGCTTCGAGCGCATCCACCGCTCGAACCTGATCGGCATGGGCGTGCTGCCGCTGCAGTACCCCCAGGGCGAGACCGCCGACACCCTCGGGCTGGACGGCACCGAGACCTTCGACATCACCGGCGTCACCGCGATGAACGACGGCGACACCCCGAAGACGGTCCAGGTCAAGGCCACCAAGGAGGACGGCTCGGAGGTCACCTTCGATGCCGTGCTGCGTATCGACACCCCCGGTGAGGCGGCCTACTTCCGCAACGGCGGCATCCTGCAGTACGTGCTGCGCTCCCTGGTGAAGGCGTGATCTCTGCAGTTCGCACGCTGACCCCGGGATCCGCTGAGCGCATGGCCCGCTGATCGACCCGGTGCCCGACGGCCCGGGCGGAGGAGACTCCGCCCGGGCCGTCGGCGGTCTGCGGACCCGCTTCGCCGCACTCGAGGTGTTTTGCTGCACCGTCTCCCGTCTGGTCTGCACGGCGTTGCACACCTCCCTGATACGGCGTGAACCACCGGTGAAGATCTGCACAGATGTGACCATGCTTCCCGTCATCACAGGTCATCGCGTCGTACTCTGGTGTGCGTTCCGCAGTCGTGATCGAGGAGGATCCCCGCGTGTCCACCACTCAGGAGCATCCCGTCGTGCATGCACAGCCCGCTGCCTCCCGCGAGGCCCTCGAGCCCGCGGGTTCCGCCGTCCCCGGGTCGCTGCTGGCGGACATCGATGCCACGGGCGATCCCGCACAGCCGGGGCAGACCGACGTGGAGATCCCCGGTGATCCCGCCGCACTGCGCGCACTGCCCCCCGAGGACCTGCCGGCGCTGGCCCGCACCCTGCGTCGGCGCCTGCTGGAGATCACCTCACGGTCCGGAGGGCACCTGGGGCCGAACCTCGGAGTGGTGGAGCTGACCATCGCCCTGCACCGCGAGTTCGACTCCCCGCGAGAGGCGATCGTGTTCGACACCGGCCACCAGGCCTATGTGCACAAGATGCTCACCGGCCGCGCCGGCCTCGAGGGCCTGCGCAGCGCTGGGGGAGTGTCGGGCTACCCGGATCGCGGGGAGTCCGAGCACGACGTGGTGGAGAACTCCCACGCCTCGGGCTCGATCGCCTGGGCCCATGGAATCGACCGTGCCCGTCGCCTCGCTGGGGATCCGGCCACCACCGTCGCCGTGATCGGCGACGGTGCGCTCACCGGGGGCGTGGGGCTGGAGGCGCTCAACGAGCTGGCCTCCGACATCGGCACCCGCACCGTGGTTGTCCTCAACGACAACACCCGCTCCTACGCCCCCACGGTCGGCGGCCTCGCCCGGCACCTGCAGGACCTGCGAGACGGCACCGTGAGCGCCGGGGAGGATCTGTTCACCGCCCTGGGCCTGCACTACATCGGCCCCATTGACGGCCACGACCATGCCGCCCTGGCGCCGGCCCTCGCCCAGGCCCGCATCGCCGCGGAGGATCCTGCCTCCTCGGGCGTGGTCCTCCACGTGGTCACCCGCAAGGGCGCCGGATTCGAGCGCGCCGAGGCCGATGTCATGGACCACTGGCACGCCACCGGCCCCTTCGAGATCGAACCGCCCACCGAGGCCGAGGTCTACCCGCCGGCCGATGCCCCCGCCCCTACAACCACCTGGACCGCATGCTTCGGCGAGGCGGTGCTGGAGGCCGCCCGCGCGGACGGGCGCGTGGTCGCCCTCAGCGCCGCCATGGTGGACCCCGTGGGCCTGACCCCGATGCAGCGGGAACTGCCCGGCCGGGTGCTCGACGTGGGCATCGCGGAGCAGCTGGCGATGGACACCGCCGCCGGCCTCGCCCATGGCGGTGCCAAGCCTGTGCTCGCGCTCTACTCCACGTTCCTCAACCGCGCCTTCGACCAGCTGCTGCTGGACGTCGCCCTGCACAGCGAGGACGTCACCGTCACCCTGGACCGCGCCGGCGTCACCGGTGATGACGGCCCCAGCCACCACGGCATCTGGGACCTCGCGGTGACCGCCCAGGTGCCGGGCGCCTCTCTGTGGGCACCGCGCGACGGCGAGCGCCTGGCCGAGGCGCTCCCATCGGCCCTGGGCACCGGTGGCCCGTCGGTGGTGCGCTTCCCGAAGGGCGCCTGCCCGTCAGAACTGCCGGCGACGGCCCGGATCGATGCCGGTGACGTGCTGGCCGGTGATCCCGAGCTGCCGATCGACGTGCTGGTGGTCTCCATCGGCGCCCTCGCGCACCGTGCGGTCGAGGCGGCGCGATCACTGCGCGAGCAGGCGGGGGACGATGGCCCGAACGTGGTCGTCCTCGACCCGGTGCAGGCCCTGCCGCTGTCCTCGTCGATCGTCGACCTGGCGGCCTCCGCGGGTGCGGTGGTCACGGTGGAGGACGGCGTGGCCGAGCGCGGCATCGGCGCGGCCCTCGCGGTGCGGCTCGCACAGCGCGCCACGGTGGGCACCCCGATGCCGCCGGTGCGCACCCTCGGGGTCATCCAGGAGTTCATCCCGCACGCCAAGAGGGATGCGATCCTGGCGGAGAACGGCCTGGACGCGGCGGGGATCGAGGCATCGATACGCTCCGTGCTCGGGTGAGAACGGGGTGAAGACCGCTCGCGCCGACGGCGCGGGGGCGTGCATCCTGGTGCCATGAGCTCCATCTCCCCGACGCCGGACGGCGCGACTGCGCCGGACCCCTCGACCGTGCCGAACGGCCCGACCGCCGATAGCCGCCTTCTCGCCCTGCAGCGTGACTTCCGGCTCACCTCCATCGAGCCGATGAGCCTCACGCGCTTCGCGCGAGTCCATCGTGCGGTGACGTCCACGGGGGAGCACGTCGTGGCCAAGGTGACCGATACTCGGGCAGAGGCGATGGCCAGGTGGACGCGAGCCCTCGCAGATGCAGGGGTCACTGTGGTGAGCGCGGTGGCCGGGCCCCTCGAGCTGGATGGCGACCAGTGGGTGCTCTACCCGTTCATCGACGGGGAGTCCTACACCGGGACCACCGAGCAGATCCGATCCGCCGGTGACCTGCTGGGACGCCTTCACGCGGCGCAGGTGCCCACGGACGGCCTGCGCGCGTACTCCCATCCGGACACCGAGCGTGCCGATGTCGACTCCGATCTCGGCACCCTGCGCGATGTCGTCACCGCGCATCTGCCGTGCGAGGAGGCCGATGCCGCCCAGGCGGGTCTCACTGCCCTCGCCGATCGCTGGTGGGAGCACTCCTGGCCGGCTCTGAGGGCACGGGATGCCGAGCTGCCGCGCACCGGGGTCAGCTCGGACTACAAGGCTTCCAACGTCGTCTTCACCCCGACCGGCCCGGTACTCGTGGATCCCGACAACGGCGGCGTGGAGCCTCGGCTGCTCGACCTGGCGATGGCGCTGGTGCTGTTCCACTGCGAGTGCCCTGGTGCACCGGCCCGGATGATGAACCACGAGGAATGGGAAGTGTTCGCCCGCGCATACGGCGAGCACGTGACGCTCACGCCGGCCGAGCGCGAGCTGTGGTCGGCGGCCGTGGACCACATGTGGTGGGAGGAGGGTACCTGGGTGCTCGAGGACAACGATGAACAGGCCTGGGCGGATCCGGTGCAGGGGGGCTACCTGCGGTCGTTGGCGCTGTGGGATCCGAGCGGGTACCGGCTTCCCTGACCCCGTCTGCCGGATCCGTCCTGCTGCGTTCTGCCCGGAACCCGCTGGGGCATGGTCGTCTCTCGAGCGTGATCGACCGGTCCGGTGCTCCAGGACCCTCCCCATCATGCCTCCATCCACAGACGCAGCTGCGCTGTGTCGAATGTCGGAGGCGCTCGGTACTGTCGTCCCTACCGAATAGATGCTCGAATCCACCGCGAGGGTCGAATCCACTGCGAAGGTCGGATCCGCCGCGAGGGTCGAATCCACTGCGAAGGTCGGATCCGCCGCGAGGGTCGAATCCACGTCGATCGAAGAGGGGCGGCTGTGCACGGGACATCCACGAGCGCTGCGCACGAGTCGCCGCTGCTGAACGCCACCGCGTCGGCGAGCGAAGCAGTCAGAACCCTGGTGGAGCTCGCCTGTGACTGCACAGGGCACGACGCACCCGGCCCCGCTCTCGGCTCGGCCCCTCCCGATCACGCGCTGGTAGAGACCATCGGCCAGATCGAACGCATGAAGAACTCCTTGGATGCTGTTCAGAGCCGATTGGAAGTACAGCTTCGTCATGTGCGGGTCCGAGCCGAACGCGAGGCCGGGCTCCCCGTGGCGAAGGCCGGCAGCGGCGTCGGGCACGAGGTCGGCCTGGCCCGTCGCATCTCCCCGGCGGCCGCCGGGAACCAGCTCAGCCTGCGTCGGGTCCTCGTGGAGTCGCTGCCACGTACCCTCGCGCTGCTGGAGGCCGGAGAGATCTCCGGCTGGGCGGCCGAGGAGGTCTCCCGGGCCGTCATCGTCCTGGACGACGACGAACGCGCCACCGTGGATGCCGAGATCGCTGCCCGCCTGCCGGAGCTCACTGCGCGGGGAGCCGGCCGGGTCGCCCGCGCGGTTGCTGAGCGGCTGAACGCCGAGGCCGCTGTCGAGAGAGTGCGCCGCAGCACTGCTCAGCGCACCGTCACCCAGCGCGCAGCGGGGGAGGGAATGATGCGCCTGACCGCCCTGCTTCCCACCCATGAGGGCGTTGCCGCCTACGCGGCGCTGGCCCAGGCCGCGAGCGCAGCGAAGGCCACGGGCGATCAGCGATCGCGTGGCGCCGTCATGGCCGACACCCTCATGCAGAGGGTCACCGGCACCGCCGAGGGGGAGGTCGTCCCCGTCGAGATCCACCTGCTCATGACCGATACCACCCTCCTGGGGGACGGAGCCGACGTCGCCCTGATCGACGGGCACCCCATCCCCGGCCCGGTGGCCCGGAACCTGGCCCTGACCGGCGCACTGTTCCCCGAGACGCAGCTACGGGATCCCGATGCCGCGGGGGCCGCTCCCTCCGCGGCGCAGCATCGGCCCGCTCCAAGCGCAGCGCCTGCACCGGTGCGGTGGATCCGTCGTCTGTACGCGGATCCGGTCAGCGGTGACCTCACGGCCATCGACGCCCGTCGCCGGGTCTTTGCCGGCCAGGTCCGCGCCTTCATCAGCGCACGCGATCAGCGCTGCCGCGGACCCTGGTGCGATGCCCCGATACGCCACGTGCATCACGTGCACGGGTACGCGAGCGGTGGGGAGACCACCCCCGCCAACGGGGTCGGGACGTGCGAGCGGCTGAACCACGTAGCGGAGCTGCCCGGGTGGAGCACTCGGATCAGCGGCGAGGGAGGTGGCGGTGATCTGATCCTCACAGCACCCAGCGGGCACAGCTACCGGTCCCGTCCGCCGCGCCTGCGGGAGGAGCTGTGCGCTGAGCCATCGGTTTCCGGCGATGCGGGGCACTCGGTGCCGCACGATGAGGGGGCGATGGATCCATGGCAGCCCGAGGGCGCGGGGGAGGAGGACTTCCCCTATCCGCCATGGCAGGTGGTGGAGGAGTGGTTCGTCCCTGACTCCTGGATCCCGGTGGAGGACCTCGAGCCGTTCTGATCGGTCCCGATGGGAGACGTGGCGGCGGCGACGGGATCCGTGGTGCTCGCAGTGGAAAGCGCGATGAACGGTGGGATCACCGGAATAACTGTGCGCTCACAGAAGCACCGGCACACCCGGCCGCGCGGTGAGCACGATCGGATCGCCGTCGGTCACGTACAGGGTGTGCTCGGCGTGGGCGCCGCGGGAGCCGTCCGCCGAGCGCTGCGTCCAGCCGTCGACCTCGTCGACCACCAGCTCATGGGTGGTGGGCATCAGGAACGGCTCGACGGTGATCAGCTGCCCGGCCACCAGCTCGGCGCCACTGCCGGGCACGCCCTTGTTCGGCACGAAGGGCGCCTCGTGCATGGTGCGGCCCACGCCGTGCCCGCCGAACTGCTCGTTGATCGTGTAGCCCAGCCGGTGCGCCTCGTTCATCACCGCGTGGCCGATGTCGCCCACGGTGCTGCCGGCCCGCACCTGACGGATCCCCGCCCACATCACCGACTCGGTGTCGGCGATCAGACGGAGGTCCTCCTCCCGGGCCTCGCCCACCACGAAGGACACGCAGGAGTCGGCCACCCAGCCCTCCACCTCCACGGCGAAGTCCAGCGAGACCAGATCGCCGTCGGCCAGCACCTGGTCGCGGGGCCGGCCGTGCAGCACCCCGTCATTGACCGACGTGCAGATCACGTATCCGAACGGCGATGCCCCGAAGACGGGGTGGTAGTCGATGTAGCAGCTGGTGGCGCCGGCCTCGCGGATCATCTCGTGCGCCCGGGCGTCCACCTCCAGCAGGTTCCAGCCCACGTCCACGGTGCTGCTGAGCTCCGACAGCACCGAGGCCACGAACTGGCCTGCAGGGCGGGCCTGCTCGAGCGCGGGCAGCTCCAGCGTGGAGTCCCGGCGGCGTCGACGGCGCCCGCGGATCATCGGGCGCTCCCGTCCGCCGCGGCGGTGATCCGGCCAGCACGGCCAGGGCCCGCCTCGGAGTCTCCGGGTGCCTTATCGCTGTGCCAGCTCACCAGGCGCGCCCCCACCCAGGCGATCCCGGCCGCGAACAGGGCGGCCCCCAGCAGGTGGAAGAACACCAGCAGCTCGGGCAGTCCGGTGAAGTACTGGACGTACCCGATCACGCCCTGGACCGCGGTCAGCGCCACCAGCGCCCAGGCCGAGACCCGGGCCTGCGCGCTGCGGGGATCGCGGTGCAGGAGCACCAGCAGTACCGCGAGCAGGGCGCAGAACAGCCACACCGAGGCCGCGTGGATCTGGGAGATCAGGCGAGGGTCGATGGCGATGCGTGTGATCTCCCCGTCGTCACCGGAATGCGGGCCGGTGCCGGTGACCAGGGTTCCCAGCACCAGCACGGTGAAGCCGAGGGCGGCGATCGCGGCGTACAGAGCGACCGTCGACCAGGGCACCGTGCGCCGTGCCGTGCCGTCGCCCTCGTACAGGCGCACCACCAGCACGGTGGAGGCCGCGACGATCACCGGCGAGATCAGGAAGTGGGGGCTCACCAGCCCCGGGTGCAGATCCAGCCGCACCACGAAGGCACCGATGATCGCCTGCAGGGCGGTGCCGATCAGCGGAACCCAGGCCAGGCGCCGGAAGCCCGCGCCCTTGTGGCGCAGCCAGCGCCAGGACACCAGCAGCACCGCGATGGCGAAGACCCCCAGCACACCGGTGAGGGTGCGGTTGCCGAACTCCACGAAGGGGTGGATGCCGGCCTCCAGTGTGAGTTCCGGGGTGAACTGCCCGGGCTCGCAGTTGGGCCAGGTGGAGCAGCCCAGCCCGCTTGCCGTCAGGCGCACCGCCCCGCCGGACAGGATGATCCCCATCTGGCAGATCAGGTTCCCCCAGAAGGCGATCGCCGCGATCCGTGCGCGAGATGCGGCAGACCACGAGGGCAGGCGCGGATCGGGCTGGGTGCTGAGTCGGCCGTGCTGCTCGGGCAGCGGATCGGACGGGTGCGGCACGGTGGACTCAGCGGGCTGGGAGGACATGGCGACGATTCTAAGGATGTCGTCTGGACGTTCGGTCCGGCGCAGCAGCGTCGAGGTCGAATGCGATGGAGTCCTCATCCGAATGAGCGGACGACGAGTCGGCTCCGGCGGCCCGGTGCCGAAAACGGACTCAGCTGTCCGTCCAGCGGAACCAGCGGATCACCGCGAGTACACCGCCCACCGCCCACACCAGCAGCACCAGGAACGAGCCGACCATCAGGGCCCCACCGCCCAGGCCCGCCCGCATCAGCTCGCCGAGGGCGCCCGAGGGCAGCAGATCCACCAGACCCCGCAGGATCCGCGGATAGCTGACCAGGGGGAACGCGATGCCACCGACGGAGACGAACAGCAGGAAGAGCAGATTGGACACGGCCAGCACCGCTTCGGTGCGCAGCGTTCCGGCCACCAGCATCCCCAGGGAGCCGAAGGCGACGGTCCCGGTCAGCCACACCGGCACCAGCAGAAGCAGTCCGGTCACCTCGGGGCGCCAGCCCAGCGCGATCCCCAGCAGGCTCAGCACCAGGACCTGGAGCACGTGGACGCCCAGCGTGGCGAGGATCTTGCCGGCCAGGTAGCCGTCGCGGCCCAGGGGAGTGGTGGCGACCCAGCGCAGCACGCCGTTGCGCCGGTCGAAGCCGGTCTGGATGGCCTGGGAGGTGAAGGAGGTGGACACCAGGGCCGTGGCGAGCGTGGCGGCCATGGCGGTGTCAATGGGGGCGACGTCCTCGAGGCGCCCCACCGGGAGCAGGCGCAGGCCGATCAGCACCAGCGCCGGCATCACGATGGCGACCAGGATCTGCTCACCGTTGGTCAGCAGGATGCGCGCTTCCAGCGCGGCGTGCGAGAGGATCCGGCGCAGCGGGGGAGCAGGGGCGATCACGTGGGTGTTCATGCGTCCTCCTCCATCAGGTCCAGCAGGACGCTCTCGAGGTCCGCCGCACCGCCGGCGCCTAGCTCGAGTCGGGCCCCGTGCTTCGCGGCCAGGGACTGCAGGTCAGCGGTGAGGGCATCGAGCGATCCGGGTTCGATGTCACGCAGGGTGGCCTGCAGGCAGGCGGCCCCCCGGCCCGCCTGATGGTCGCTGATGACCTCGTCCACGGAGCCCGAGGCCAGGGCCCTGCCGCGGGCGATCACGCACACCGAATCGGCGAGCCCGGCCACGTCGTCCATGAGGTGGGTGGTGAGCACGACGGCGGTGCCGGTGCGGGCGAGTCCTTTGATGAGGGTGCGCACCCGGCGGCGGATCGACGGGTCCATGCCCGCTGTCGGCTCGTCCAGGAACACCAGGTCAGGCCGGCCGATGATCGCCAGGGCAAGGGCCAGGCGCTGCCGTTGCCCGCCGGAGAGCCGCCGCACCAGGGTGCCGCCGAACTCGTCGATGCCCAGGTGCTGGGCCACCTCGTCCACGTCCAGCGGATCGGCGTGCAGGCTCGCCCCATAGCGAAGCAGGGTCAGGGCCGGTGCACCGGAGGTGAGCCCGCCGTCCTGGATCATCACGCCGACGCGGGCGCGGTGCCCGGGGCCGGCGCGCCAGGGATCCTCGCCCAGCACCCGGACCGAGCCGCCGTCCGGTCGCAGCAGGCCCGTGGCGCAGGAGATGGCGGTGGTCTTCCCGGCGCCGTTCGGGCCCAGCACGGCGGTGACGGCCCCGTGCTCGGCCCGCAGATCGAGCCCGTCCAGGGCCCGGACGGGGCCGTAGGAGAGCGTCAGGTCCTCGGCGACGAGGGCGGGGGTGTCGTTGTGCATGGCGCCCCCATGGTAGGCGGGGCCGGGCGCCCCGGTGAAAAGCGGACACCCGGCCTCGGCCGGGGCACGCGCTCGTAGGTCACCCGTGCATCGACGGGAGCGGCCTCAGCGCCCCTGGAGGTGCAGCGGGGTGTGCTCCGGCTCCACCACCTCGGAGGCCAGCGGGGGCTCGGGGGCGGTGCCACCGGGACCCCAGGTGTCGGTCTCGAAGCGATCGCGGTCGTGCGGCTCCAGGATGTGGCTCATGTCCGGGCCCAGCGGCACGATCTGGGTGGGGTTGATGTCGGTGTGCACGTAGTAGTAGTGCTCCTTGATGTGCTGGAAGTCCACGGTGTCGCCGAAGCCCGGGGTCTGGAACAGGTCCTTGAGGTAGTTCCACAGGTTGGGCATGGTGGCGAGGGTCTGCCGATTGGCCTTGAAGTGGCCGTGGTAGGCGACGTCGAAGCGCACCAGGGTGGGGAACAGCCGTACATCGGCCTCGGTGATCGATGGGCCCATGAGGTAGCGGCGGGTGGACAGGCGCTCCTCCAGCTCGTCCAGCGCCTCCCACAGCAGGTGGTACTCCTTCTCGTAGGCCTCCTGCGACCCGGCGAAGCCCACCTTGTACACGCCGTTGTTGACCCGGTGCAGCATCCAGTCGTTCAGCTCGTCGATCTCGGCGCGCAGGTGCTCCGGGTAGAGGTCCGGTGCGCCCTCCCGCTGGAACTCGGTCCACTGGCTGCTCAGGTCCAGCGTGATCTGTCCGAAGTCGTTGGTGACCACGGCGCCGTCGCGGGTGTCCACGATGGCGGGCACGGTGATGCCGCGGGGGTAGTCGGGGATGCGCTTGAAGTAGGCCTCCTGCAGGCGCTCGATGCCGAGCACCGGGTCCTTGCCGCCCTCGTCGAGGTCGAAGGTCCAGGAGCGCTTGTCGTGGGTGGGACCGGCGATGCCCATGGACAGGGCATCCTCCAGGCCCAGCAGGCGGCGCACGATGATGGTGCGGTTGGCCCAGGGGCAGGCGCGCGAGACCACCAGGCGGTAGCGGCCGGCCTCGACGGGGTAGCCGTCCTCGCCGTCCTTGGTGATGCGGGTGGGGATGTAGTTCATGTCCCGGTCGAAGGACTCGCCCTTGCGGACGTAGCTGCCCTTTCGGTCGTGCTCGTTGGTCTCCTGCGTGCTCATGGCGTGCTTCTCCTGTCGTGGGACGGGTGTCGGGTTCCGCCCTGATGGTGATCCGCCGTGTGCGGGATCCACCGCCGAGGGACCGTCGGCACCATTATGATTGAAAACTGAAGTAAGCTCAAGAGGGGTGGAGATCCTCACTCGGATCAGTCCCCGACGGTCCCGCATCGAGGTCGGCGATGCGATACGGTTTATGCAAGCAAATGCTTGTGAAATACACACGAGTGCAACAGACGCGAGGCGCGCGTGCCCGATTCGCGACGGGCGCGCGAGGGAGGAGGAGCGCGTGGACCACATCGACAGCGACCAGCGACCCGCCGACCCGGATCTCCGCGACACCCGTGAGCGGCTGATCGAGGCCATCTCCACCCACGGTCCGGTCACCGCGCGTCAGCTGGCCGAGCGCTTCGGTCTCACCAGTGCGGCCGTGCGTCGGCACCTGGCGGCGCTGCTGGCCGACGACGTCATCGCCGAGCACGAGGCCCCTGTGGCCCGCCGCGGGCGCGGCCGGCCCTCCAAGGCGTTCGTGCTCTCGGCCTCCGCGCACGAGTCGCTGCCCGGGGGGTACGACCAGCTCGCCGTGCTGGCCATGGAGGAGCTGGTGCGGGAGGGAGGCACCGATGCAGTGCGGCGCCTGGCCGATCGCCGCGTGGCCGACTGGGAGAGCGAGCTGGAGTCCCTGGTGGTCGATAGGATCGCGCAGGGCGAACGGGTGACCGTCGAGCGCCGGGTCGAGCTGCTCGCGGAGCTGCTCACCTCCCGCGGGTACGCCACCACCGTGCGCCCCCTCACGGTCCCCCTGCCGACAGCCGGTGCACGAGGGCGCTCCCGCCCGCGTACGCTCATGACGGCGCAGCTGTGCCACGGGCACTGCCCGGTCCTGGACGTCGCGTCCGGGCACCCGGAGCTGTGCGAGGCCGAGACCCGCGTCATCTCCCGCATCGTCGGAGCCCCGGTCCAGCGTCTGGCCACTCTGGCCCAGGGAGCACATGCCTGCACGACCCACATTCCGCTCACCGAGGGAAGGACACCATGACGAGCGCACCAGAGCAGCTCAGCCAGGACGAGATCATCGCGTCCATCGGCAACTACGCCTACGGATGGCACGACGAGGACTCGGCCGGCGCCAGCGCCCGCCGAGGTCTGAGCGAGGAGGTCGTCCGTGACATCTCCCGCTTGAAGGACGAGCCAGAGTGGATGCTCGAGCGCCGCCTGAAGGCGCTCAAGCTCTTCGACAAGAAGCCGATTCCGACCTGGGGCCCGGACCTCTCCGGCATCGCCTTCGACACCATCAAGTACTTCGTGCGCTCCACCGAGAAGCAGGTGACCTCCTGGGAGGAGCTACCGGAGGACATCAAGGAGACCTACGACCGCCTCGGCATCCCCGAGGCCGAGAAGCAGCGCCTGGTTGCCGGTGTCGCCGCGCAGTACGAGTCCGAGGTGGTCTACCACCAGATCCGCGAGGACCTGGAGGAGCAGGGCGTCATCTTCGTGGACACCGACACCGGTCTGCGCGAGTACCCGGAGATCTTCCAGGAGTACTTCGGCACCGTGATCCCCGCCGGTGACAACAAGTTCTCCGCGCTGAACACCGCCGTGTGGTCCGGCGGCTCCTTCGTGTACGTCCCCAAGGGCGTGCATGTGGAGATCCCGCTGCAGGCCTACTTCCGGATCAACACCGAGAACATGGGTCAGTTCGAGCGCACGCTGATCATCGCGGACGAGGGCTCGTACGTGCACTACGTCGAGGGCTGCACCGCCCCGATCTACAAGTCCGACTCCCTGCACTCGGCCGTGGTCGAGATCGTGGTGAAGAAGGACGCCCGCGTGCGGTACACGACCATCCAGAACTGGTCGAACAACGTGTACAACCTGGTCACCAAGCGCACCACGGTGGAGCAGGGCGGCACCATGGAGTGGGTCGACGGCAACATCGGCTCCAAGGTCACCATGAAGTACCCGGCCGTGTGGCTGATGGGCGAGCATGCTCGCGGTGAGACCCTCTCGATCGCCTTCGCCGGTCAGGGCCAGCACCAGGACACCGGCTCCAAGATGGTGCACATGGCGCCGCACACCTCCAGCTCGATCGTCTCCAAGTCGGTCTCGCGCGGTGGCGGGCGCAGCTCCTACCGGGGCCTGGTGCAGGTGATGCCGGGCGCCGAGCACTCGGCCTCCACCGTGCTGTGCGATGCGCTGCTGGTGGACCAGATCTCCCGCACCGACACCTACCCGTACGTGGACGTGCGCGTCGACGACGTCCAGATGGGCCACGAGGCCACCGTCTCCAAGGTCTCCGAGGAGCAGCTCTTCTACCTCATGAGCCGCGGCATGGAGGAGACCGAGGCGATGGCGATGATCGTGCGCGGCTTCATCGAGCCGATCGCGCGCGAGCTGCCCATGGAGTACGCCCTCGAGCTGAACCGCCTGATCGAACTGCAGATGGAAGGAGCAGTCGGCTGATGACCTCGTCCGATGTCACCGATGTGAAGGGTGCCGAGAGCGCCGGGGACCCGACGGCGAACGAGGCCGCGGGCAACGCGGCCGGCGCCGCGCCGGTCTCCGCCCAGGACGTCCTGCACGAGTCCGACGCCCGCGACGCGCGCGCGAGCGGTGCCGAGCTGGAGTCCGAGGGCCTGACCATGACCGGCCAGGAGGGCGAGAAGTCCGCCGCGCACGGCGCCGCCAACCGCGGCGACCGCAAGCGCTCCTTCGAGCTCGCCGACCACGAGGTTCCCACCTCCAAGGTCGAGGAGTGGCGCTTCACCCCGCTGCGCCGCTTCGCGCCGCTGTTCGAGGACGTCGCCACCGACGACCGCGAGGGCGACCCGGCCCTGGACTACCAGGTGGAGATCCCGCAGGGTGTTCCCGATGTCGCGAACCTGGCCCCCGGCCAGGCCCCCCGCGGCACCGTGCTGGTGCCCGAGGACCTCACCAGCGCCGTGGCCTCCGCCCGCTGCGAGCAGGCCCTGCACCTGGTGGCCCCCAAGGGCACCGACGTGGCAGAGCCCTTCCGGGTCGCGATCACGGGCAGCGGTGCCGACCGCCGCGGCAATGCCCACATCGTGCTGGAGACCGAGGAGTCCTCCTCGGCCACCTTCGTGCTGAACCACACCGGCAGCGCCCAGTACGCGCAGAACGTGGAGATGGTCGTCGGCGACAACTCGCAGATGACCGTCATCGCCCTGCAGGACTGGGACGACGATGCGCTGCACATCGCCCGCCACCACGCCCGCGTGGGCCGCGACGCGAAGCTCAAGCACATCGTGGTCTCCCTGGGTGGCAGCGGCGTGCGCGTGGACGTCATCGGTGAGCTGGCCGCCCCCGGCGGCGAGCTGGAGAACCTGGGACTGTACTTCTCTGATGCCGATCAGTTCCTCGAGCACCGCCTGTTCGTGGACCACGCCGCACCGAACTGCACCTCCAACGTCGCCTACAAGGGCGCGCTGCAGGGGGCCAAGGCCCGCTCCGTGTGGGTCGGCGACGTGCTGATCCGCAAGCAGGCCGAGGGCACCACCACCTACGAGCTGAACCGCAACCTGGTGCTCACCGAGGGCGCCCGCGCGGACTCGGTGCCGAACCTCGAGATCGAGACCGGGGAGATCGAGGGCGCCGGCCACGCCGCCGCCACGGGTCGCTTCGACGACGAGCAGCTGTTCTACCTCATGGCCCGCGGCATCCCGGAGAAGGAGGCCCGCCGCCTGGTCGTGCGGGGCTTCTTCGCCGAGCTCATCCAGCAGATCGACGTCCCGGAGATCCGCGAGCACCTCTTCGAGTCGATCGAGAACGAGCTCGAGCGGAGCATGAACTGATGCCCGACGCCTTCGTCCCCGTCGCCACCCTCGATCAGCTCGCCCCGGGCGAGGCGATCGACGTCGTCGCCGGCGGGGTGGAGATCGCCCTGGTGCGCGACGAGGACGGAGGCGTCCACGCCATCGAGGACCGGTGCTCCCACGAGGACGTCCCCCTCTCCGACGGGGACGTCGAGGGCTGCACCCTCGAGTGCTGGAAGCACGGCAGCCAGTTCGATCTGCGCACCGGCCGTCCGCTGCAGCTGCCCGCCGTCCTCCCCGTGCCGGTGCACCCGGTGCGGGTGGACGAGACCACCGGCGAGATCTCGGTCGACCCGACCGCGACCCTCGCCCCCTGAACATCCCCGTACAACGAATGCCAGGTCGAAGCGCCTGGCCGCACAGCTGAGGAGAACCACCGCATGTCGATCCTGGAGATCAAGGACCTCCACGCCACCGTCGAGACCCCCGAGGGCACCAAGGAGATCCTCAAGGGCGTCGACCTGACCATCAAGGCGGGCGAGACCCACGCCATCATGGGCCCCAACGGCTCGGGCAAGTCCACCCTCGCCTACGCGATCGCCGGCCACCCCAAGTACGAGATCACCTCCGGCTCGGTCACCCTGGACGGCGAGGACGTGCTGGAGATGAGCGTCGACGAGCGCGCACGCGCCGGCCTCTTCCTGGCCATGCAGTACCCCGTCGAGGTGCCCGGAGTGACCGTCTCGAACTTCCTGCGCACCGCCAAGACCGCCATCGACGGCGAGGCCCCCGCACTGCGCACCTGGGTGAAGGACATGAAGGGTGCCATGGCGGACCTCCGCATGGATCCCGCCTTCGCCGAGCGCAACGTCAACGAGGGCTTCTCCGGCGGCGAGAAGAAGCGCCACGAGGTCCTGCAGATGCAGCTGCTCAAGCCCGGCATCGCCATCCTCGACGAGACCGACTCCGGCCTGGACGTGGACGCGCTGCGCATCGTCTCCGAGGGCGTCAACCGCGCCAAGGAGAACACCGACGTGGGCATCATGCTGATCACGCACTACACCCGCATCCTGCAGTACGTGAAGCCCGACTTCGTGCACGTGTTCGTCGACGGGAAGGTCGCCGATCAGGGCGGCCCCGAGCTCGCCGAGCGCCTCGAGTCCGAGGGCTACGACCGCTACCTCACCCCCACCGCCTGACCACGGAGGAGCCATGACAGAGACCAGCGCACCCGGTGCCTCCGAGCACGCGACCGCTGAGCAGGTTTGGGAGGCGATGAAGGATGTGATCGATCCCGAGCTGGGGATCAACGTCGTCGACCTGGGCCTGGTCTACGGCATCACCGTCGAGGAGGGCAACGCCGTGGTGGACATGACCCTCACCTCGGCCGCCTGCCCGCTGACGGACCTGCTCGAGGAGCAGACCTTCGCGGCTCTGGACCCCATCACCGAGTCCCACCGCATCAACTGGGTGTGGATGCCGCCGTGGGGCATGGAGAAGATCACCGAGGACGGCCGCGAGCAGCTGCGCGCGATCGGGTTCAACCTCTGATCCGATCCGCTGAGCCGGCCACAGCGATCGGAAGGGGGGGCG
>NZ_JAMBDS010000043.1:0-26509 GCF_025143785.1 Brachybacterium sp. p3-SID1565 | reverse complement strand
CCGGGGCGCCCCGCCCCCCGGGTCCGGGGGGGCCCCCCCCGACGACACCCAGCGCTTGTGGACCCCGCACCGGATGGCCTACATCGGCGGCGAGAACAAGCCCGAGGACCCGGACGACGGCCGTCAGTGCCCGTTCTGCACCGCCCCGCAGCGCTCGGACGAGGACGCCTTGATCGTGCACCGCGGTCAGAGCGCCTACGCGATCCTGAACCTGTACCCGTACAACTCCGGGCACCTGCTGGTGTGCCCCTATCGGCACGTCGCGGACTACACGGAGCTCACCCAGGACGAGGTGCTCGAGGTCGCCGAGATCGCCCGCACCGCGATGCGGGTGATCCGCGAGGTCTCGAACCCCGCAGGCTTCAACCTGGGCATGAACCAGGGGCCAGTGGCAGGGGCCGGCATCGCCGCCCATCTGCATCAGCACGTGGTCCCGCGCTGGATGGGGGATGCGAACTTCCTGCCCATCGTGGGTCGCACCAAGGCCGTGCCGATCATGCTGGCGGACACCCGGCGGCTCTATGCCGAGGCATGGCGCTGATCTGCCGGGGCACGGCGCTGAGCTACCATGGCCGCGGCCCAGGTCACCGCGCGCCAGGTGCCACGGCGATCACTCGGGGGAGGGGAGCACAGGATGAACCGCACTGACGCTCCCGCGCGCACCCCCGCCGGGGCCCCCGGGCAACAGCCCGGTCCGCTGCCACCGCGAGGAGCACCCGGGCCGGTTCGGCGCGACGGTCAGGGCCCGCCGGGTCCAGACCCCCGCAACGACGGCTACGGCTACGACGTCGATCGCGTCGATCCCCGCGGCCCGGTCAGGCTCGGCGATGCACGGACGCCACGGGTGCGCAGGCGGCGCGCCTGGCTGCAGTGGCTCGTATGGGGAGGCTCCATCCTGGGGCTGCTGCTGGTGGCCGCGGGTGTCTACCTCTTCGCGATCAGGCCGCTCGGCTTCGGCACCTCGCTGGTGGCGTTCACCGCTGCCCTGGTGCCGGTCACGATCGTGCTGCTGGCGATCTGGTGGCTCGACCGCTACACCCCCCAGCCCCGCCTCACCCTGGTCTATGCGTTCATCTGGGGCGCTGCCGGGTCCGTGGGCCTGACCCTTTTCTTCGGCGGCTTCTTCACCGCCTGGATCAGCCCCACCGAGCCCGAGGCCATCACCGCCGAGTTCCTGGGTGCGGTGATCCAGGCCCCCGTGGTCGAGGAGTTCACCAAGTCCCTGGGCCTGATCGCTCTGCTGTGCTGGGGGCGGCGCTTCATCGGCGGCCCGATCGACGGCGTGGTCTATGCGGCGCTGATCGCGGGGGGCTTCGCCTTCACCGAGAACATCCTGTACTTCGGGCAATCCTTCCACCAGGCCCAGGCGATGGGGGAGGTGGCCGTGTTCTGGCAGACCTTCTACCTGCGCGGCCTGCTCTCGCCCTTCGCCCATGTGTCCTTCACCGCGCTGTGCGGCCTGGGGCTGGGGATCGCGGCGGAGCGCCGGTCGCTGATGCTGTACTTCGGCCTCGGCATCGGCGGGCTCTCGCTGGGCATGGTGCTGCACGCCCTGTGGAACGGCTCGGCCTTCTTCATCGAGGTCGACCCCGCGGACCCGCTCGCCGGGTTCCTGCGCTACTACCTCACCGTCCAGGTGCCCATCTTCGTGCTGCTGGCCGCCATCGCCATCTGGCTGCGGGTGCGCGAGCGCCGCATCCTGCGCCGCCAGCTCAGCGAGTACGGCAGGGCGGGATGGTTCTCGCCCGACGAGGTGACCATGCTGCTGTCGATGCGGCGGCGCCGGAAGGCGGAGAAGTGGGCGGGTCGCCACGGGGCTCTGGCGCGCATGGGCATGCGCGATCTCATCCGCGCCGCGGTCGAGCTGGCTCTGGACCGCCACAGCGTCCTGTTCGGCAGACCCACTCGACGATCCCGCATGCGCGAGCGCGAGCTGCTGGAGATCATCACCGCGGATCGTCGCCTGATCGGCGCCCTCACCGCGCCCGTCGTGCGCGAGGTGACCCGGCCGGCTGCCGATGGGGCCGCAGCTCCTGCGGGTCGGGCTGCCTCCGCCGTCTGCGCCTGAGGTCATCCCCGCGCGAGCGGCGGTCCACGGCGTATGCAAGGAACCGCTGGCGGCCGAGGTCGAGGGCCGCCCCGTAGAATGGGCCGCCGACAGGACGCACGTGATCGGGAGGAGAACGATGGCCGGGCATTCCAAGTGGGCGACCACCAAGCACAAGAAGGCCGCTCTGGACGCCAAGCGGGGCAAGCTGTTCGCCAAGCTGGTGAAGAACATCGAGGTGGCAGCCCGGATGGGCGGCCCCGACCCGGCCGGCAACCCCACCCTGTTCGACGCCATCCAGAAGGCCAAGAAGACCTCCGTCCCCAATGACAACATCGACCGTGCCGTCAAGCGGGGCGGCGGGCTCGACGGCGGCGGCGTCAACTACGAGACCCTCATGTACGAGGGCTACGCCCCCGGTGGGGTGGCCGTCCTGGTGGAGTGCCTCACCGACAACAAGAACCGCGCGGTCTCCGAGGTGCGTCTGGCCTTCAGCCGCAACGGCGGCAACATGGCGGACTCCGGCTCGGTCTCCTACCTCTTCGAGCGCAAGGGCGTCGTCACCGTGCCTCGGGGCGAGCTCAGCGAGGAGAACCTGCTGGAGGTGGTGCTGGACGCCGGTGCGGAGGAGATCCTCGAGGAGGGGGAGACCTTCGAGATCCACTCCGCCGCCACCGATGTGGTGGCGGTGCGCACCGCGCTCCAGGAGGCGGGCATCGACTACGACAGCGCCGAGGCCCAGTTCGTGCCCACCATGCGCACCCCCGTAGAACTGGACGGTGCGAAGAAGGTGCTGCAGCTGATCGACGCGCTCGAGGACAGCGACGACGTGCAGGAGGTCTACTCCAACGTGGACATCCCCGCCGAGGTCGCCGCACAGCTCGAGGACGAGGACTGAGGTCCGCACGCCGATGTCGCTGCGTGTGCTGGGGGTGGACCCCGGGCTGACCCGCTGCGGCATCGGCGTGCTGGATTCCGCCGGGGGTCGACGTGCCACGCTGGTGGCCGCCGGGGTGGTGCGCTCCTCGAGCGAGGACCCGATCGACCAGCGCCTGCTGGCCATCTCCCGCGGGCTGCGCGCGTCGATCGAGGAGCACGCCCCGGACGTGGTCGCTGTCGAGCGCGTGTTCAGTCAGAACAACACCCCCACCGTGATGGGCACCGCTCAGGTGTCCGGGATCGCGATCCTGCTCGCCGCCGAGCGGCGCATCCCGATCGCCATGCACACGCCCTCGGAGGTCAAGGCCGCGGTCACCGGGTACGGCCGCGCCGACAAGAAGCAGATCCAGGCCGTACTGGTGAAGCTGCTGGGCCTGGACGCCCCGCCCAAGCCCGCCGATGCCGCTGACGCAGTCGCGATCGCGCTCACCCAGCTGTGGCGGGGGCCCGGGCCGGTGCGGCTGGACTCCACCGGCGGGGCGCGCACCAGCGCCCAGGCGCGCTGGGCGGAGGCGGAGCGCGCGGCCCGACGCGCCCGGGACTCCTCCACCTCCCGCTTCTGATCGAACACTCGTTCTAGGGTGGCCGCGTGATCGCTTCATTGACCGGGCGCGTGGCCCGCATCGAGTTGGACGCGCTGGTGCTGGAGGTGGGCGGCATCGGCTATCTGGTGCGCACCACGCCGCAGGCCCTGGCCTCCACCCGCCACGGTGCCGAGCTCACCCTCCACACCGAGCTGGTGGTGCGCGAGGACTCGCTGACCCTGTACGGATTCCCCCACCCCGAGGAGACGGAGATCTTCCGCATCGTCCAGTCGGTCTCCGGGATCGGTCCCCGCATCGCCCTGGCGGTGCTGGCGGTGCTGGAGCCGGAGGAGCTGCGCCGGGCCGTGGCCGAGGAGGACGTCCGGACCATCACCCGCACACCAGGCATCGGGCCGAAGGTCGCCGGGCGGATGATCCTCGAGCTGAGCGGCAAGCTCGCCACCCCCAGCGGGGCGCCGGCGAGCACCACCGCCCCGGCAGGGTCGCCGGCCGCCGCCGGCGGAGGCGGGATCGACGCCGATGTGATCGAGGCCCTGGTGGGCCTGGGCTGGCCGGAGAAGGCCGCCGCCGGCGCTGTCGCCACCGCCCGCGAGGGCGAGGGCTCCGACCTGGATGCCGCGTCCCTGCTGCGCAGCGCCCTGCGCGGACTGGCGAGCGCCCGATGAGCGCGAGCAAGGACCAGGGCCTGAGCGCTAAGGGGGGCGCGGGGGTGAGCGAGAGGTTCGAGGAGGGCGCCGAGGACCAGCATCCCGGGCACCTCACCGACCCCGATGCCGTCGCCCCCGAACGTGCCGCCGAGGCGGCGCTGCGACCTCGTCGGCTCGAGGAGTTCGTGGGCCAGCAGGTGGTCCGCGATCAGCTCTCGCTGGTGCTGGAGGCCGCCACCGGCCGCGGCCGCACCCCGGAGCACGTGCTGCTGTCCGGCCCTCCGGGCCTGGGCAAGACCACCCTGGCGATGATCATCGCCGCCGAGCTGTCCGCGCCCCTGCGCATCACCTCCGGGCCGGCCGTGCAGCACGCCGGGGACCTCGCCGCGATCCTCTCCTCCCTGGACGAGGGCGAGGTGCTGTTCATCGACGAGGTGCATCGCCTGGCACGGCCCGCCGAGGAGATGCTGTACATCGCCATGGAGGACTTCCGGGTGGACGTGGTGGTGGGCAAGGGGGTGGGCGCCACTGCGATCCCGCTGGACCTGCCCCCGTTCACCGTGGTGGGTGCCACCACCCGGGCAGGCCTGCTGCCCGCTCCGCTGCGCGACCGGTTCGGCTTCGTGGGGCACCTGGACTACTACGGGTCCGGAGAGCTGCGCGAGGTGGTACGGCGCTCCGCGGTGCGACTGGAGGTGGAGCTGGAGGACGAGGCCGCCGCCGAGATCGCCTCCCGCTCCCGCGGCACCCCCCGCATCGCCAACCGTCTGCTGAGGCGGGTCAGGGACTGGGCGCAGGTGCGCGGCACCGGCACCCTGGACCTGGAGGCGGCCCGCGAGGCCCTGCGGGTGTACGAGGTCGACGAGCGCGGGCTGGACCGGCTGGACCGCGCCGTCCTCAGTGCCCTGTGCACACGGTTCGCCGGGGGACCGGTGGGGCTGTCCACCCTCGCCGTCGCCGTGGGGGAGGAGACCGAGACGGTGGAGACCATGGTCGAGCCCTACCTGGTGCGGGAGGGCTTCCTGGTGCGCACACCGCGAGGACGCACCGCGGCACCCTCGGCGTGGAGCCATCTGGGGCTTGCACCCCCGGAGCCGCAGACCGGCACCACGCCGCCGCTGGGTCGCTTCTGATCCCGGAGCGGTAGAGTGGGGCGGCCCGACCCGGGCACCGCTGTGCCCTTCGCCCCCTGACCACTGCTCCCGGGCCGCCCGTCGGAAGGAACCCTGTGGAATCCCTGCTCCCGCTCCTGTTCATGTTCGCCCTGCTGATGCTGCCGATGGTCTGGCTCTCCAGCCGTCAGCGCAAGATGCAGCAGCAGCAGATGGAGGCGGTGTCCCAGCTGGGCATCGGCGACGAGGTGCGCACCCATTCGGGCTTCTACGGCATCATCGTCGAGGAGTTCGGCGACCAGGTGATCCTGGAGACGGAGAACGGGGCCCAGATGAAGTGGGACCGCCGCGCGATCTCCGGTCTCGCCCAGCCCACCGGCCCGGCCGCGGAGGCCGCGACCGCCGATGGCGCCGAGGCCGATCGGCTGGACCCCGCGCTGGAGGACCAGGAGCGCGTCGACCCCGCTCCCTCGGCGGTCTCGGACGATCTCTCCACGCCGTACGATGACAGCGTTCGTCGCGAGGACCCGGCCGGGACCTCGGAGAGCGACGGGTACGAACAGGATCGCCGCCAGCGCTGATCATCGCCTGATCAGCCGTCTCCCGGCGCCTCCCGCTGCCCTGCCCATCGCATTGACCTGCCCGTCGTCCTGAGGAACCGCGCTCCATGCCCCTGCGCCGTCTAGCTCTTGCCGCACTCGCGGTGCTCATCCTGCTGTTGGGCGGTGGTATCGCCGCCGGCACGAAGTGGGGCGGTTGGCACCCGGCACCGGCCCTGTCCCTCGATCTGGCCGGTGGTACGCAGGTGATCCTGCAGGCCACCTCCCGTGACGGCTCGCCGATCGACCGGGACGCCATGGAGCAGGCCCGGCAGATCATCGCCCAGCGCGTGAACGCCATGGGTGTGGCAGAGACCGAGATCACCGTGCAGGGCGGCACCAACATCGTCATCGACGTACCGGGCACGATGGACCAGGCCACCTCCGAGGCCCTGCGGCAGACGGCCGCCATGGGCTTCCGCCCGGTGCTGGGCGTGGTCGCACCCGAGGGTACCGGGGAGGCGCTTCCCTCCGACGGCGGCGGCTCGGACGCGGGCGCCTCCGATGCCGGTGGCGACGCTGGCAGCGGCGAGACCTCCCAGCCGCCCGCCGATCCCAGCGCCCTGCAGTTCGACCCCCTGGTGGGCACTGATCCCTCGATGGCACCCACGCCCACCGCTCCCGGTCAGGACGACCTGCCGTACCCCGCGTGGTCCATGGACTGGCTCACCGCCGAGATCCAGAACGAGCTGATGACGGTCGACTGCACCGACCCGGCCGCCCAGCAGGAGCGGGTCTCCCAGGCCGCACCGGATGAACCGGTCGTGGCCTGCGACCCCGACGGCACCCAGAAGTTCGTGCTCGGCCCCCAGGTGGTGGCCGGCTCTGCCGTGCGCGATGCCAGCGTGGGCTCCGACATGACCCCCACCGGGCAGCCCACCGGCTTCTTCGTCACCAACATCCGCTTCCAGGACGACGCCGCGCAGTCCTTCTCCCACATGACGCAGGCGCTCTACGGCGGCGAGGGCGCCACCACGGCCTTCGCCATCGTCCTGGACGGCCTGGTCATCTCCGCCCCCACCGTGGAGGAGCCCTCCCCGGGCGGTGAGGCCTCCATCTCCGGCAACTTCACCCAGGAGCAGGCCTCCCAGCTCGCGGACCAGCTGCGCTTCGGCGCGCTGCCGTTGGAGTTCGAGGTCGCCTCCGAGCAGCAGATCTCCGCCACGCTCGGCTCGGACCAGCTGGAGAAGGGCCTGATCGCCGGCCTCATCGGGCTGGCGCTGGTGGTGCTCTACGCGATCGGTCAGTACCGGGCCCTGGCGGTGGTCACCACAGGCAGCCTGATCGTGACGGGGACGCTCGCCTACGGCATCCTCACGGTGCTCTCCAACATCCCCGAGATCGGCTACCGGCTCTCCTTGGCGGGAGTGGTGGGCCTGATCGTCTCGATCGCCTTCACCGCCGACTCCTTCATCGTGTACTTCGAGAGGGTCAGGGACGAGATCCGCGACGGCCGCGGGATCGTCTCCGCCGTCGATCACGGCTGGGCCCGTGCGCGCCAGACCATCCTTGCCTCCGACGCGGTGAACCTGATTGCCGCGGTGGTGCTGTACGCGCTGTCCACCGGCGGTGTGCGCGGATTCGCCTTCGTGCTGGGCATCACGACGATCCTGGACCTTGTGGTGGTGTTCCTGTTCACCCACCCCCTGCTGCAGACCCTCGTGCGCACCCGGTTCTTCGGCAAGGGGCACCCGATGAGCGGCCTGGACCCCGCGATGCTGGGCCGCAGCGTGCCCGCCTACGCCGGCCGAGGGCGGGTGCGCACGCTGAGCGAGACCCGGCCCCGCGGGCGCAGCTCCCGGGCCGTCGAGCCGGAGCCGCGGCTCACCCTGGCCGAGCGCAAGGCACTGCGTGCCCAGGAGAGCGCGCAGGAGGATCCGCCCAGCAGAGGTTCAGATCCGACCGGGGAGGAGAACCGATGACCACCGCACTGTCCTCCTTCGGCAACTCCCTGCACGACGGGACCCGCTCCTTCCCCTTCGTGCGTCGACGCCGCACCTGGTACCTGCTCAGCGCCGTGGTGCTGCTGGTGCTGGGCACCATCGGGGCCCTGCGCGGCCCGGCCCTGGGAATCGAGTTCACCGGGGGATCGGAGTTCCAGATCGCCGGTGTGGGCGATGCCGATCAGGCCGTGGCCCGCGACATCGTGCGCGAGCACGTGCCCACCAACGAGCCCAAGATCTCGGTGCTCGGCCAGGACACCCTGCGGGTGCAGACCGAGCAGCTGGATCCCGCCGAGACCAGCACCCTGGCCCAGGAGCTCGCCGAGGGGTACGGGGTGGAGACCTCGAACGTCTCGACCTCCTTCGTGGGACCGGTGTGGAGCGGCGACATCACTCAGAAGATGCTGCGGAGCGTCGCCGTGTTCCTGGCGCTGGTGGCCCTGACGATGGCGCTGTACTTCCGCAACCTCAAGGCCTCGATCGCCGCGATGCTGGCGCTACTGCACGACATGGCGCTCACCATCGCCGTGTACCTGGTGGTGGGCTTCGAGATCACCCCGGCCACCGTGATCGGCTTCCTGACCATCCTCGGCTACTCCCTGTACGACACGATCGTCGTGTTCGACAAGGTGCGCGAGAACACCGAGGACCTCACCTCCCAGCACCGCTTCACCTTCGCCGAACAGGTGGAGCGTGCCGCGAACCAGACCCTGGTGCGCTCGATCAACACCTCGGTGGTCGCCCTGCTCCCCGTCGGCGCGATCCTGGCGATCGGCGCCTTCGTGCTGGGGGCCGGCACGCTGAAGGACATCTCCCTGGCGCTGTTCGTCGGCATGCTGGCCGGCACCTACTCCTCGATCCTGCTGGCCCCCGGGCTCCTGGTGGACCTCCGGCGCCGGGAGCCGGAGATCGTCGCCCACACGCGCCGCGTCCGCGGCGGGTATGACGCCGAGGACCCGGGAGCCGAGGACCCGGCCCACGTCGAGGCCGACACCGGTGAGCGCGATGTCGAACAGGCCGCCGACCGGGACCCGGATGACGTGGACACCGAGGTCGCCGAGCGCACGGACGCCGCGCCGACCGAGGACCGATCGGATGATGCGCCGCACTCCACAGCCGCCGACCGCACCCGATACCAGCCGCGCCGCACCTCACGTCGGCGTCGGAACGCACCACGACGAGGACAGCCATGACCGCCGACCACCGCCTCGCCCAGCAGGTCGCCGACCTGCTCGGCACCCATATAGCCGAGTACCCCGACTTCCCGGAGCCCGGAGTGCTGTTCCGGGACATCACGCCGCTGCTGCGCGACGCGAAGGCGCTGCGCACGGTCATCGAGTACTGGGTGGGCATGCTCCCGGAGAACATCGAGTACATCGTGGGCACCGAGGCCCGCGGGTTCGTGCTCGGTGCGCCGCTGGCCTACGAGCTCGGAGCCGGATTCGTGCCCGTGCGCAAGGCCGGCAAGCTCCCCGGCGCCCCTGCCTCCCTGCGCTATGACCTCGAGTACGGCTCGGCGGAGGTGCAGATCCAGAAGGACGCCCTGCCCGCGGGGGCCCGCACCCTGGTGGTCGACGACCTGCTCGCCACCGGCGGCACCGCGGCCGCGACGGTGGAGCTCACGCGCACCTTCGGTGTGGAGCTGCTGGGTGCCTCGTTCCTGATCGAGCTGGAGGGGCTGCAGGGCCGCGAACGGCTCCCGGACGTCCCGATCACCACGGTCTGGTCGATCCCGAACTGAGACCCGGCTGCCCGCGGACTCGGGTCCGACCTGCACCGCTGCGAGCGTAGACTGACCGTCTCAGGCAGGAGGTGAGCAGTGCAGGACCGCACCGTACCCGAGGGCGCCGTGGGGCGGGCCTCCGAGAGGTCGCCCTTGAGCCCTGCCTCCTCGCCCTCGAGCCCTGCTTCTGCTTCTGAAGGCCCGGCCGTCCCCCCGCGGCGCGGCCGCTCCCGGCTGTCCTTCTTCGGCTCCCGGCCTGCCTCCAGCACCTCCCCGTTGCTGGTCCCGCTGCTCGAGACCTTCGCACCTGGCCGCTCCAAGGAGGAGCTGGCGCTGATCCAGCGCGCCTTCACCGTGGCCGAGCGCGCCCACCGCGGGCAGATGCGCAAGAGCGGCGACCCGTACATCACCCACCCGGTCTCGGTCGCCACCATCCTCGCCGAGCTGAGCTCTCCCGCCGAGGTGATCGCCGCCGCCCTGCTGCATGACACCGTCGAGGACACCGACTACTCCCTGGACCAGCTCCGTGAGGACTTCGGTGAGGTGATCGCCGTGCTGGTGGACGGCGTCACCAAGCTGGACAAGGTCACCTACGGGGAGGCCGCCCAGGCCGAGACGGTGCGCAAGATGATCGTGGCGATGAGTCGCGACGTGCGGGTGCTGCTGATCAAGCTGGCCGACCGCGTCCACAACGCGCGCACCTGGAAGTACGTCCCGGCGGCCTCCGCGGAGCGCAAGGCCAAGGAGACCCTGGAGATCTACGCCCCGCTGGCGCACCGGCTGGGCCTGAACACGATGAAGTGGGAGCTGGAGGACCTCTCCTTCCAGGCGCTGTACCCCAAGGTGTACGAGGAGATCGTGGCGCTGGTGGCCCAGCACGCCCCGGCGCGGGAGCAGCACCTCTCCGCAGTCTCACGGCAGATCCGGGAGGACGTGCGCAAGGCGAAGATCAAGGCGGAGGTCACGGGCCGTCCCAAGCACTACTACTCGATCTACCAGAAGATGATCGTGCGCGGCAGGGACTTCGCCGACATCTACGACCTGGTGGGCGTGCGCGTGCTGGTGGACACGGTGCGGGACTGCTACGGCGTGCTGGGGATCCTGCACGCGCGGTGGTCGCCCGTTCCGGGGCGGTTCAAGGACTACATCGCGCTGCCCAAGTTCAACCTGTACCAGTCGCTGCACACCACGGTGATCGGGCCCACCGGGAAGCCGGTGGAGATCCAGATCCGCACCTGGGAGATGCATCGACGAGCGGAGTACGGCGTCGCGGCCCACTGGAAGTACAAGGCGATGGCCGGCAGCAGCTCCTCGCCCCGCGCCATCAGCGACGAGGCCACGTGGCTGCGTCAGCTGATGGAATGGCAGAAGGACACGACCGACTCCGGGGAGTTCCTCGACTCCCTTCGCTTCGAGATCAACACCCAGGAGGTCTACGTCTTCACCCCCAAGGGGGACGTGCTGGCCCTCCCCCAGGGATCCACCCCGGTGGACTTCGCCTACTCGGTGCACACCGAGGTGGGGCACCGCACCATGGGGGCGCGGGTCAACGGTCGGCTGGTGTCGCTGGAGTCCACGCTGAACACGGGCGACGTGGTCGAGGTGTTCACCTCCAAGGCACCCGGTGCGGGCCCCAGCCAGGACTGGCTCGGCTTCGTGAAGTCCGCCCGCGCGCGCACCAAGATCCGCCAGTGGTTCTCCAAGGAGCGCCGCGAGGGCGCCCTGGACAAGGGCAAGGAGGATCTCGCCAAGGCGCTGCGCCGGCAGGACCTGCCGATGCGGCGACTGCTCACCCACGAGACCCTCGCCACGGTGGCCTCGGATCTCAACCTCGGCTCGGTCGATGCCCTGTACACCGCGATCGGCGAGGGCCATGTGGGCACGCAGAACGTGGTGGAGAAGCTGCGGGCCACTTTCGGAGGGTCCGACGGCGCCGCCGAGGACGTGGCCGAGATGGCGCTGCCATCGAAGGCCCGCTCGCGACCCTCCCGGGCGCAGCGGCACGTCTCCGACACCGACCAGGGCGTGGTGGTGGACGGACAGACTGACCTGTGGGTCAAGCTGGCCAAGTGCTGCGCTCCCGTGCCGGGTGATCCGATCATCGGCTTCGTCACCCGGGGTTCCGGCATCTCCGTGCACCACACCAGCTGCGGCAATGCGGAGCAGCTGCGCCAGAACCAGCCCGACCGCCTGGTGGACGTGCACTGGTCCGGCCGGATGGGATCGGCCTACCTGGTGCACATCAAGGTGGAAGCGCTGGACCGCTCCCGCCTGCTGACCGATCTGGCCCTGGTGATCTCCGAGCAGCAGGTGAACCTGCAGTCAGCCTCCGCCCAGTCCCACGACGATCGCCTGGCCACCGGGTACTTCTCCTTCGAGCTCGCGGATCCGGCGCATCTGCAGTCGGTGCTGGCGCAGGTGCGGCGGGTCGAGGGCGTGTACGACGTCTACCGGGTCACGGCCGACGGCAAGCCGGTCTCCGCGGCCGCCCCGCTCTCAGCCTCCTGAGCGGGCGCGGGCGGCGCGAGGGAAGCTGTCCCGGTCAGCAGGGCCTCCAGCCGTCGATGCGCGGTCCGGGTGAGGTAGTGGTGGCCGAGGGAGTGCAGCTGACCCTCGACCTCCGCCTCGGTGACGTGGCCGGACTCCAGCAGGGCCCGCACACAGCGAGCGGCGGTCGTGGCATCGGCGAAGCGCAGCAGATCCAGGGCTGTGCGCACCGGCGAGGTCACCGGCGCGCCGCCGACGGTCTCGACGTCACCGGAGCTGAACGAGGCGTGCGCGACCCGGACCCCCGCCACGCGGCTGCGGTGCGCCGGCGTCAGCAGCCGGGCCGGCGCCGGTGGCGTCCCGCCCAGGATCACCCACGCAGCGGATTCACCGGCGATCACGTGGTGGGAGCGCAGCTGTGGCCCGATGGCAGCACCCAGCAGCAGAGCGCGCCGGAGGGCACTGCTCAGGACATCGGGCGGGACGAACACGCCCGGCACGATGCGCTGCAGGTAGCCGTCGGCGACCAGGGAGTCCATGGTGGGGGACTCCGGCCAGGCCTGCAGCTCGGCGGCGAGCGGGACGGCGAGCTCCGCCGCATGCTGCGACCATGCCGCACAGGGAGCGTCGTCGCCGAGGGGGTCCATGCACCGACGATGACGCAACCGGCCGGCCCCGACAATGGGGACCGGCCGATTGTGGACGGGATGCGGTGGGGAGGATCCTCGCTCAGCCGAGGTCGCGAGCCGAGCGCTCGATGACCGCCAGCCACTCCTTGCGGGCCTCGAGGGCGGCCTCGGCCTCTGCGATCCGCTTCGGGTCACCGGACGCCCTTGCCTTCTCCAGCGCCTCCTCGTAGCCGGAGATGGCCGCATGCAGCTGAGAGGACGCACCCTCGACACGCGCCTTGGTGCGCGGGTCGGTTCGGCGCCACTCGTCCTCCTCGGCCTTGCGCACCGCGCGCTCGACGGCCCGCAGGCCGTCCTCGATGCGGTGCATGTCCGAGCGCGGCACCTTCCCGGCCTCCTCCCAGCGGTCCTGGATGGAGCGCAGCGCGGACTTGGCGCCCTCCAGGTCCCGCTTCGGGTCGATGGCCTGTGCCTCGGCCAGCAGTGCTTCCTTGACCTTCAGGTTCTCCTTCTGCTCGCCCTCGGTGGCCTTGAGGTCCTCGTTGCGGGCGGCGAAGAAGTGATCCTGGGCGGCCTTGAAGCGGGCCCACTGGGCGTCGTCCTTCTTGCGGCTGCCCCGGGGAGCCCTGCGCCACCGGTCCATCAGGTCCTTGTAGGCGCGGACGGTCGGCCCCCAGTCGGTGGAGTCCTTCATCGACTCCGCCTCGGCGATGAGCTGCTCCTTGACCTGCGCGGCCTCGCCGTGCTTCTCATCGAGCTGCGAGAAGAACTGCTTGCGCATGCGGTCGAAGGAGGCCCGGGCCGAGGACAGCCGCTTCCACAGCGCCTCCTCGGTGGGGCGGTCCAGCGACACGCCCTCGGACTGCATCGTCTTCCACGTGGGGACCATCTGACGCATGGTCTCCCCGGCGCTCTTCCAGGAGATCTGCGAGGGATCGGTCGCCACCAGCGCCTCGATGGACTCGACGAACTCGGTGCGGCGCGCCGTGGCCTCCTCCCGAGCGGCCACCCGCTCCGCCTCCAGGGCCTGGATCTTCGACTTCGCGTTCTCGCGCAGATCGTGTGCCCGCGCCCGCAGGGCCGGGATGTCACCGACCACCTGAGGCTCCTTCATGTTCTTGCGAAGGTTCTCCAGCAGACGGTTCAGATCGTTCTGGGTGTGCTCCGGTGCGGCGAGCCTCTTCTCGGTGAGATCGAGGAAGGCCACCAGGTCCAGGTATGCCCGAGCGAAGGGCTCCAGCGCCTTGTCGCGGTCGGCCTCGGCGGTGGTGCCGATCGTGCGCACCTGCGTCCCGTCCTGCACGGTCACCGTGCCGTCCTCGGCCACGGAGCCGAACTCCCGCGCCGCAGCGATCGCCGCCTCGTCGTACTGCGCGGGCGGGGGGACCGCGGGGAGCAGGGGAGCCGAGGGCTTCTTGCCGGCCAGAGCGGCAGGGGAGGGCGCGCCCGGTCGAGGTGAGGGGCGGGGGACCGCTCGGGGCTTCGGGCTCGCCGATGGTGCGGCCTGCGGGGGGACGGGGGTCTCGGACTCGCTCACGACTGAGCTCCTTCGATCTGATCCGCTGCGGGGCGGGACGGGCCGTCACCGGGACGGCCGGGGCTGTCGCGGCGCTCCGGAAGGGGAGCGCCACGAGAGGGAACTCTACAGCGATTCGGCAGGTGATCCGCTCCGCATCCGTCTCCTCGCCGGGGCCATAATGGTCGGGCCCGTCCAAGACCGCCTCCCGTGAAGGAAGTGCATCCCGTGGCGAAGATCTCCGCCCTGTCCGGATTCCCCGAATGGCTGCCCTCCGAGCGCCTTGTCGAGCAGCACGTCATCGACGTGTTCCGCGAGGTCGCCGAGCTGCACGGGTTCTCCGGCATCGAGACCCGCGCGGTCGAGCCGCTCGAGCAGCTGCTGCGCAAGGGGGAGATCGACAAGGAGGTGTACGTGCTGCGCCGCCTGCACGCCGAGGACGAGGACGCCTCGGCCGCCGGGGCGGGATCCGACCCGGCGCGCACCCTGGGCCTGCACTTCGACCTCACCGTGCCCCTGGCCCGGTACGTCCTCGAGCACCAGAACGACCTCGCCTTCCCGCTGCGCCGGTACCAGGTGCAGAAGGTGTGGCGCGGCGAGCGCCCCCAGGACGGCCGATTCCGAGAGTTCTACCAGGCAGATCTCGACGTGATCGGGCAGGACACCCTGCCCGGCCACATCGAGGCCGAGGTGGCCGTGGTGATGGCCGAGATCCTGGCCCGCCTGCCCCTGCCCGCGGTCACCATCCACGCCAACACCCGGAAGCTGTCCGAGGGCTTCTTCCGCTCGATCGGCCTGGAGGACCACACCGCCGTTCTGCGCGCTCTCGACAAGCTCCCCAAGATCGGCGAGGAGGCCGTGCGCGACCTGCTGCTGGGGGAGGCGGGCGCCAGCATCGAGCAGGCCGACGCGTGCCTCGCCTTCGCCCAGATCCGCACCCGTGACGCCTCCTTCGCCGAGCAGGTGCGCGAGCTCGGCGGCCGCGGCGAGATGGTCGAGGAGGGCATCGAGGAGCTCACCGCTGTGGTGGAACGGGTGGAGGCAGCCGTCCCGGGTGTCATCCTGGCGGACCTCTCGATCGCCCGCGGCCTCGACTACTACACGGGCACCGTCTTCGAGAGCTTCGTCGAGGGGCACGAGGGACTGGGCTCGATCTGCTCGGGCGGTCGCTACGACTCCCTGGCCACCGACAACCGCCACAGCTACCCCGGGGTGGGGCTGTCCATCGGGCTCTCCCGCCTGGTGGCGCGGATGCTCTCGGCGCAGATGGTGCGCGCCACCCGGCCTGTCCCCACCTGCGTGCTGGTGTCGGTGGCCGACGAGGGCTCCCGCTCGGACAGCGACGCCGTCGCCCGCGCGCTGCGCTCCCGCGGCATCCCGTGCGAGGTGGCCCCCACTGCCGCGAAGCTCGGCAAGCAGATCCGCTACGCCGACCGACGGGGGATCCCCTTCGTGTGGTTCCCCTCCGCTGACGGCGAGCACGAGGTCAAGGACATCCGCAGCGGTGAGCAGTCCTCCGCCGACGTCGCCACCTGGCAGCCGCCGGCGAAGGACCGCACCGTGCGGATCGTCCCGGCCGACGGGGCCTGACCGATGTGAACTGGCTCACGCGGCGTGCGGGTAAGGAATCTGCCGGCCCCGCCCGTCGTTCGTCCTGGCATGGCTACAGTCACCCTGACCGCTGAGAACCACGACACGACCGTCGAGGACGGCATCGTCCTGATCGACTTCTGGGCGGGCTGGTGCGTTCCCTGCCAGCGCTTCGCCCCGATCTTCGAGAAGGCCGCCGAGGAGCACACCGACGTCACCTTCGCGAAGGTGGACACGGAGGACCAGCAGCAGCTGGCCATGCGCTACGGCGTCACCTCCATCCCCACGCTGGTCGCCTACCGCGAGGGCATCCCGGTGTTCTCGCAGGCCGGGGCCCTGCCGCAGTCGGCACTGGAGGACCTCATCGGCCAGGTGAAGAACCTGGACATGGACCAGGTGCGCAAGGCCTACGCCGAGGCGCAGGAGCAGCAGGAGGGCTGACGAGCCCCGCTCCTCCACGAGACACGAGGCCCGCATCCGATCGCATGCGGGCCTCGGCGCGTCTCCGGGGCCGGTTGCGAGCTGCGACGCTCGCAGCGGCCCGTGGTGGGCCGTCAGTCCCCGTTGCCCTCGTGCCGACGGAACGAACCGGAGCGGCGCTTGGAGTCGAAGCGGGAGCCCCCGCCCTCGCGGTGCCACGGCTTGGCACCGTCGCGTCGCAGCGACCGATCTGCCTCCCGGCGGAACCCGCGGTCGCCGTCCCTCGTGAAGGAGCGGTCGCCGTCGCGGCGGAACGGACGGTCGCCGGCCGGGCGGCGGTCGCGACGGGGTCCGGTGTCCTCGGCGATGCGCAGCTCACGGCCGCCCACCTTCGCCGAGCCGATCGCGGCCAGCTGCTGCGAGCTGAGCCCACCGCGGATCTCCACCAGGGAGAAGCTGCCGAAGATCGAGATCTTGCCGACGTCCTTCCCGTTCACGTTCCCCTCGCCGGTGATCGCCCCGACGATGGCCGGCGGGCGCGCCCCGTGGGTGTGGCCCACACCGATGCGGTAGGCGGTGTAGCCCTTCTCGGTGCGCGGTGCGGGCCGCCGCTCGTCCTCACCGCGGTCACGGCCGCGATCGCGGCCGGTGAGGGTGGCGCCGGTGAACTCCTCGTCCTCGGTGACGGTGCCGGGGCCGTCGTCGCCCACACCCATTGCCGCCAGCGCGACCGCCAGCTCCACGGCATCGAGCTCCTTCTCGGCCAGGAACTCGCCGATCAGTTCGCGGTAGAGCTCCAGGCGGCCCCGCTCCAGGCGCTCGGGTGCCTTGCCCAGCAGGGCCTGCAGCCGATGCTTGGACACGTCCCGCGGGGAGGGGACCTGCGCTTCCTCGAGAGTCTGACGGGTGGCCTTCTCGATCGCCCGCAGGGCGCGCCTCTCGTGAGGACCGATGAAGGTGATTGCCTGACCGCTGCGGCCGGCACGACCGGTGCGGCCGATGCGGTGCACGTAGGCCTCCGGCTCCCGCGGGACGTCGAAGTTGACGACCAGGCCGATCTTCTCCACGTCCAGACCGCGCGCGGCGACGTCGGTGGCCACCAGCACCTTCAGGGAGCCGTCGCGCAGGCGCTCGACGATCTTCTCGCGCTCCTTCTGGGGGACGTCGCCGCTGATGCTCGCGGCGACCAGGCCGCGGGAGACCAGCTCGGAGCCCACCTCCTCGGCAGCGGCGCGGGTGCGCACGAACACGATCGCGGCCTCCGCATCGGTGGTGGCCAGCACCCGGGCCAGGGCACCGGTGCGATGCCGGAACGGCACCACGGCGTAGCTCTGGTGCACGCTGTCCACGGTGGAGGACTGCGGGGAGACGCTCACCCGGACCGGGTCGTCCATGTGCTCGGAGGCCACCTTCTGGATGGCTGGAGGCATGGTGGCCGAGAACAGCGCCACCTGGCGGGTGGCGGGGGAGTGGGACAGGATTTCCTCCACGTCCTCGGCGAATCCCATGCGGAGCATCTCGTCGGCCTCGTCGAGGACGGCGAAGCGCACGCCGTCCAGGCGCAGCGTGCTGCGCTTCATGTGATCCATCACGCGCCCGGGAGTGCCGACGACCACCTGCACGCCGCGGCGCAGTGCCTTCTCCTGCGGGCCGTAGGGGGAGCCGCCGTAGACGGCGACCACGTCCAGACCGTCGATCGAGGTGGCGAAGGACGTGATCGCATCGGCCACCTGCATCGCGAGCTCGCGGGTGGGGGTCAGCACGATCGCCTGGACGGACTTCTCCGCCGGATCCATGGCGGACAGCAGCGGCAGTCCGAAGGCGGCCGTCTTCCCGGTGCCGGTCTGGGCGACGCCGATGACGTCGCGCCCGCTGAGCAGCGCGGGGATCGTCTGCACCTGGATGGGGGAGGGCCGCTCGAAGCCGAGCTCGGCGACGGCGCGGCGCAGAGGAGCCGAGAGCCCCAGGTCGTCGAAACCGGTCTGGGCGGGGGAGGGTGTGTCGTCGGTCGACTCGGGGGCAGGGGCAGCGTCGGTCATGAAGTCCTTCGGCGGTGGGGGTGGAGCCCGGCGAGTCGCGCAGGGCGGTGCTCGTACGGCGACGGGCGGGTGGACCCGCACTACCGCAGGTCGGACGAGGTGACAGTCTACGGGCGGGGCTGCCCCCGGGATAGGGGTGCGTCCGGCGATGTCGCTCACCCTGCGCGGTACGCTGGGCCCCGGCGGCCCGTGCCGCCTCGCGGACCCGGATGCCCGGTCGCACCGGATCCGCGGTACCCGCCCCTAGTGATGAAGGACTTCTCGTGCTGCGCACCCATCTCGCCGGCGAGCTCCGCCCGGAGCACATCGGACAGACCGTCACCCTCACCGGATGGATCGGTCGCCGCCGTGATCACGGCGGCGTGACCTTCCTGGACCTGCGCGACGCCTCCGGGGTGGCCCAGGTGGTGGTGCGCGAGGACGAGGCCATGCATCTGCGCAACGAATACGTGCTGAAGGTCATCGGCACGGTCGATCGCCGCCCCGAGGGCAACGAGAACCCGCAGCTGGCCACCGGCGACATCGAGGTCACCGCGACCGAGGTCGAGGTGCTCAACGCCTCTGCCCCGCTGCCCTTCCAGCTCGACGAGCACACGGAGGTCGGGGAGGAGACCCGTCTGCGCTACCGGTACCTGGACATGCGCAGGCCCGGCCCGGCTCGCATCCTGCGCCTGCGCTCGGACGCCAACCGCGCCGCGCGCGAGACCCTCCTGGACGACGGCTTCGTCGAGGTGGAGACGCCGACCCTCACCCGGTCCACCCCCGAGGGCGCCCGGGACTTCCTGGTCCCCGCGCGCCTGGCCCCCGGCTCCTGGTACGCGCTGCCGCAGTCCCCGCAGCTGTTCAAGCAGCTGCTGATGGTGGGCGGCGTGGAGAAGTACTTCCAGCTGGCCCGCTGCTACCGCGACGAGGACTTCCGCGCGGACCGCCAGCCCGAGTTCACCCAGCTCGACATCGAGATGAGCTTCGTGGACCAGGAGGACGTGATCACGATGGCCGAGGGCGTCGTGAAGAGCGTGTGGGCGCTGGCCGGGCACGAGATCAGCACCCCCATCCCGCGGATCACCTATGAGGAGTCGATGCGCCGCTACGGCTCGGACAAGCCCGACCTGCGCTTCGACCTCGAGATCACGGAGATGACCGAGTACTTCGCGAGCACCCCCTTCAGGGTGTTCCAGGCGCCCTACGTCGGTGCCGTGGTGATGGCCAGAGGTGCCTCCCAGCCGCGCCGCCAGCTCGACGCCTGGCAGGAGTGGGCCAAGCAGCGCGGCGCCAAGGGTCTGGCCTACGTGCTGGTGCAGGAGGACGGCACCCTCGGCGGGCCGGTCGCCAAGAACCTCTCCGAGCAGGAGAAGGAGGGGCTCGCGCAGAAGGTCGGCGCCGAGCCCGGCGACTGTGTGTTCTTCGCCGCCGGCGAGCCCAAGCCTTCCCGCGCCCTGCTGGGGGCCGCGCGGGCAGAGATCGCCGAGCGACTGGGCCTGATCGACCACGACGCCTTCTCCTTCGTGTGGGTGGTGGACGCCCCCATGTTCGAGCCCGCCGGTGACGCTGTCGCCGCGGGCGACGTCGCCGTCGGCTCCGGTGCCTGGACCGCTGTGCACCACGCCTTCACCGCACCCAAGCCCGAGTACCTCGACACCTTCGACACCGACCCGGGCGCCGCCCTCACCGACGCCTACGACCTGGTGTGCAACGGCAACGAGATCGGCGGCGGCTCGATCCGCATCCATCGCCGCGACGTGCAGGAGCGCGTGTTCGCGGTGATGGGACTGAGCCCCGAGGAGGCCCAGGAGAAGTTCGGGTTCCTGCTGGACGCCTTCGCCTACGGTGCCCCGCCCCACGGCGGCATCGCCTTCGGCTGGGACCGCGTGGTGGCACTGCTGTCCGGTGTGGAGTCGATCCGCGAGGTGATCGCGTACCCGAAGTCCGGCGGCGGCTACGACCCGCTCACGCAGGCCCCGGCACCGATCACCCCGCAGCAGCGCAAGGAGGCCGGCATCGACGCGAAGCCCGCAGCTCCCGCGAGGAAGAAGGAGGCGAAGGACAGCGCCGAGGCGGGCCCGACGGGCGGCGACCAGCAGGCCTGAGCTCGCAGCGACCCCGAGCACGACGAAGCCCGCCCGGTGATCCGGGCGGGCTTCGTGCCGACGGGCGGTGCGCGTCAGCCGCGCGGAGCCTCACCGTGCTTGATCATGGGCCGGGGCAGTCGCCAGCGGCGGATCTGGATCGAGCGCATGATGCCGTATCCCACCAGTCCCCTCTCCACGTCACCGAAGCGCTCGGTGAGCACGGCGCGCAGGCGCTTGCGCAGGAACACCGAGTCCACCACGCAGGCGATGATCCCGCCCCACAGCACGATGATCATGCCGGTGCTCATCACCATGTACAGGTCAGGCCTGACCAGCGGCAGCACCAGTGCCACCAGCATGAAGGCCAGGGCGACCGGGAAGAAGATCTCGGCGAGATTGCGCCGGGAGTCGACGACATCGCGCACCAGGCGACGCTCGGGCCCGCGGTGCTGGATCGGCATGTTCTTCTCGTCGCCGGTCATCAGCGCCTGCTGGGCGTTCATCCGCTCCCGCTGGGAACGCTCCCGGTCCCGCCGGCGCGCCTCCTTGCGGTCGGTGACCACCAGCGGACGGCGCCGGGCGGCTTCGGCCTCGCGGCGGCTGCGGGTGGGCCGACCCTTCGAACCGGGCCTGACGGGCTGCGGCTCCGGCTCGGGCTGGGCGGGGGGCTGGGACTTGCGGAAGATCACCGGGGCATTCTAGGCGGGGTCACCTGGGACGCGTCCGGGCGGTACGGTGGCAGGCATGAACGGAGTTGACGATCACATCCCGTCCCGTCCCCGGAGCGATGCCGGAAGCGGCACGGCACCGTGGGGCCCTGACACCGATCCTTCCGCGCTGGAGGCGCAGCTCCAGCAGCTCCTGCCCCAGGCGATCGCGGATCTCGAGGACCTCGTGCGCATCCCCTCGATCGCGTTCCCCGGCTACGACCGCCAGCCCGTGCACCGCAGCGCCGAGGCTGTGGCGGACCTGCTGCGCGATGCCGGCCTGCAGGAGGTCTCGATCGAGTCCGTGGGGGACGGTGCACCGGCGGTGATCGCCCGCACCCCTGCCCGGGAGGGCATGCCCACCGTGATGCTGTACGCCCATCACGACGTGCAGCCCACCGGGGATGTCGAGGCGTGGTCCAGCGCCCCGTTCGAACCGACCCGCCGGGGCGATCGGCTGTTCGGCCGCGGGGCCGCCGACGACAAGGCCGGCGTCATGGCGCACGTGACCGCCCTGCGCCTGGTCGGGGAGCAGCTGGCCGCCGACGGCATCGGGGTGACCGTCTTCGTGGAGGGGGAGGAGGAGTGCGGCTCGCCCACCTTCCGCCCGTTCATCGAGGCCTACCGCGAGCAGCTCGCCGCCGATCTGATCATCGTGGCGGATTCGGCCAACTGGGACGTGGGCACCCCCGCCCTGACCACCAGCCTGCGCGGTGTGGTGGACCTGACCGTCGAGGTGCGGGTGCTCGAGCACGCCGTGCACTCCGGGCTGTTCGGTGGACCCGTCCTGGACGCCCTCACCCAGCTCTCCCGCCTGATCGCCACCCTGCACGACGGGAACGGCGAGGTCGCCGTCGAGGGCCTGGTCCGCGCCGCGGACCCCGCCGTCGAGATGCGAGAGGCCGACTACAGGCGAGATGCAGGGGTCCCCGCCGGCCTCGCCCTGTCCGGGACCGGTGGTATCGCCGCCCGGCTGTGGACCAGGCCCGCACTGTCCGTGATCGGGATCGATGCACCCGCCGTCAAGGAGGCCTCCAACACCCTGATCCCCGCGGCTCGGGCGAAGATCTCCCTGCGCATCCCGCCCGGCCAGGAGCCCGCCGCCGCCATGGAGGCCCTGGCGAGGCATCTGGAGGCGCACACGCCGCCCACCGCACAGGTGACCATCAACCAGGGCGAGGAGGGCAAGCCCTACCAGGCGAAGCAGGACACCCCCGCCACCGCCCTCGCGCGAGCGGCGCTCGGCACCGCCTGGGGCACCGAGGCCGTGGACACCGGGCTGGGCGGCTCCATCCCCTTCATCGCCGATCTGCTGGAGGTCTTCCCCGACGTGGAGGTGCTGGTGACGGGGGTGGAGGATCCGCAATCGCGGGCACACGGCATCGACGAATCGCTCCACCTGGGGGAGTTCGCCCGCGTGTGCCTGGCCGAGGCGCTGCTGCTGCGCGGCGCGGGTGCTCTGGGCAGGGCCTCGTGACCCATCCCCACGACCGCAGCGGGCGAGAGCCGGGAGCCAGCCCCACCGTCTCGATCCTGACGGTGCCCGCCCTGTTCGGCGGGCTCGTGCTCGGCTTCCTCGCCGGGTACTTCCTCGTGTGGTGGGGGGCGCTGGTGGTCATCGCCGTGGTGATGGGGGCGTTCGCCGCCGTCGTCTCCGGCCGGGAGCGGGATGCCGCCACCGCGCTGATCCTCGGCACCGTACTGGGCTACGGGGGAGTGCTGCTGCTGGCCACGTTCCGCGGGGCGCTCTGACAGCAGCCGCAGCACCGCGAGGGTGAGCCGCATCGCCCCCGCGCCCCGGCCACCGCCCGATCGAGCGGCGTAGGCTTGTGACACATCAGCTCTCCGAGGAGGACCTCCATGACCATCGCCACCGAGCGCCCGTCCGCCGCCCACGGCGTGACCCTCACGCCCGTCGCCGTCGCGAAGGTGAACTCTCTGCTCGAGCAGGAGGGGCGCGATGACCTCCGCCTGCGAATCGCGGTGCAGCCGGGCGGCTGCTCCGGTCTCATCTACCAGCTCTACTTCGACGAGCGCCTGATGGACGGCGATCTCACCGTCGACTTCGATGGCGTCGAGGTGGTGGTGGACAAGATGAGCAACCCGTACCTCACCGGTGCCGTGATCGACTTCGCCGACAGCATCGAGAAGCAGGGCTTCACGATCGACAATCCCAACGCGCAGAGCTCCTGCGCCTGCGGCGACTCCTTCGCCTGAGCCGCACCTCACAGTGCGCGTCCAGGGCCGTCCGCCCAGCGTGCCTTTGGTCCCGGACGCTCGCAGAACGCGTATGATGACGGGGTGCCGTCAAGTGTCGGGGCCGCAGAAAGTCCTGGTCCTGGCCTTCCCGCGAGGGAACGGCACCGCGGGCGGCAGCCCACCGAGCACCGGCTCCCCTCCCCAGGGGCCCACGGAACGAGCGGAAGGTCATCCTCAGTGATCCCCCAGGCCACACAGCGTCCGCGGCGTCGACGCCGCGCGGCGGCAGCAGGCGCGGCCCTCGCGGCGCTGCTGCTCACCGGTTGCACCGACGAGCAGCTGCGCGGGTACCTCCCCGGCTACAACGACGGCCAGGTCACCAACCACACCGAGCGCATCACCGAGATGTGGGTGGGCTCCTGGTCCGTGCTGGTCCTGGTCGGCCTGCTGGTGTGGGGACTGACCATCTGGTGCGCCATCGCCTACCGTCGCCGCAAGGACGACGTCGGCTACCCGATCCAGCTCCGCTACCACGTGCCGCTGGAGCTGATGTTCACCCTGCTGCCCGTGGTCATGATCATGACCCTCTTCTACTTCACCCAGCGCGACGTGCGCGAGATCGAGCACCACGTGGCCGAGCCCGACCTGACCGTCAACGTGGTGGCCAAGCAGTGGAGCTGGGACTTCAACTACGTCGAGCACGATGTGCACGAGCCCGCTGGCGTGCAGTCCTTCCAGACCGGCCAGGAGGGCGCAGCCGAGGCCCTGCCCGTGCTGTACCTCCCCGTCGGCCAGACGGTCGAGTTCCAGCTCGACTCCCGCGACGTGATCCATTCCTTCTGGGTTGTGGACTTCCTCTACAAGAAGGACATGTTCCCCGGCCACACCACGAGCTTCCAGATCACTCCCACACGTGAGGGCGTCTACGCGGGCAAGTGCGCCGAGCTGTGCGGCGAGTACCACTCGGACATGCTCTTCAACGTGCACGTGGTCTCCCAGGAGGAGTTCGACCAGCGCATGCAGGAGCTCGAGGAGCAGGGTTACACCGGCCAGCTCGGTGTGGACCTGAACCGCAACGAGGAGGACTGGTCGATGCGCGAGCGCTACGACGAGGCACACCCCCGCAACGCCGAGCGCACCACCACCCCGCCTGCTGAGGAGAACGACCAGTGAGCGCCCCCACCACCACCACCCGTCAGGTGCCCGCACGCTTCGAGCAGCGCGGTGAGCACAAGCGCGGGAACAAGATCTTCGATCTGCTGACCACCACGGACCACAAGCTCATCGGTCTGCTCTACATGGGCATGGCCTTCGCCTTCTTCTGCTTCGGCGGTGTGCTGGCGCTGATGATCCGCGCCGAGCTGTGGGAGCCCGGCCTTCAGGTCGTGGTCTCCAAGGACCAGTACAACCAGCTGTTCACCATGCATGGCACGATCATGCTGCTGATGTTCGGCACCCCGCTGTTCAACGGCTTCGCGAACTACCTGGTGCCCCTGCAGATCGGCGCCGTCGACATGGCGTTCCCGCGACTGAACATGTTCGCCTTCTGGCTCACCCTGTTCGGTTCGCTGATCGCCGTGGGCGGCTTCCTCACCCCGCAGGGCGCGGCCTCGTTCGGCTGGTTCGCCTACGCGCCCCTGGCCGACACCACGTTCAGCCCCGGCCTGGGCGGTGATCTGTGGGTCTTCGGACTGGCGTTGCAGGGCTTCGGAACCATCCTGGGCTCGGTCAACTTCATCACCACGATCATCTGCATGCGCATGCCCGGCATGACGATGTTCCGCATGCCGGTCTTCACCTGGAACGTGCTGATCACGGGCGTTCTGGTGCTGATGGCGTTCCCGCCGCTGGCCTCCGCGCTGCTGGCGCTCGGCGCTGACCGTCGCTTCGAGGCGCAGATCTTCAACCCTGAGAACGGTGGCCCGGTGCTGTGGCAGCACCTGTTCTGGTTCTTCGGCCACCCCGAGGTGTACGTGCTCGCCCTGCCGTTCTTCGGCATCGCCTCGGAGATCATCCCGGCCTTCAGCCGCAAGCCGATCTTCGGCTACAAGACGCTGGTGGGCGCCACCATCTCGATCGCCGCCCTGTCCGTGACCGTGTGGGCCCACCACATGTACACCACGGGCGCAGTCATGCTGGACTTCTTCGCCTTCATGACGATGCTGATCGCCGTGCCCACGGGCGTGAAGTTCTTCAACTGGGTGGGCACCATGTGGAGGGGGTCGATCACCTTCGAGACCCCGATGCTGTTCACCCTCGGCTTCCTCACCACGTTCCTCTTCGGTGGGCTCACCGGCGTGATCCTGTCCAGCCCGGTGCTCGACTTCCACATCTCCGACACCTACTTCGTGGTGGCCCACTTCCACTACGTGATCTTCGGGACCGTCGCCTTCGAGATGTTCGCCGGCTTCTACTTCTGGTGGCCGAAGATGTTCGGCTACAAGCTCAGCGAGAAGATCGGCAAGATCCACTTCTGGATGCTGATGATCGGCTTCCACATGACGTTCCTGGTGCAGCACTGGCTGGGCGTCATGGGTGCTCCCCGTCGCTATGTGAACTACCTCGCCGAGGACGGCTTCGGCTGGATGAACCAGCTCTCCACCGTGGGGGCGTTCATCCTGGGTGCCTCCACGTTGCCGTTCATCCTCAACGTGGTGCTCACCCACATCAAGCGCGAGAAGGTCTTCGTGGACGACCCGTGGGGCTACGGCGCCTCGCTCGAGTGGGCCACCTCCTGCCCGCCGCCGCGTCACAACTTCCATTCGCTGCCGCGCATCCGCTCCGAGCGTCCCGCCTTCGACCTCCACCACCCGGAGGTCAGCGCGCAGGACCACATGCTGAATCAGGAGCCGGCACAGAACAGGGACACCAACTGACATGAGAGCATCAGCGCGCATCTTCTGGATCCTCGCGGTCTTCTTCCTGATCGTGGCGATCATGTACGGCCTTCTCACCGGTTTGTACGAGCCTCTCGGCATCGAGCCCGTCGGGTTCCCGGCCATCCTGGCGCTGTCCGGACTGGCAGCCATGATCGGCACGTACCTCACGCTCAACAACCGCAAGTTCGGGACCCGTCCGGAGGACCGTCTGGACGCGGAGGTCGAGGACGAGGCCGGTGTGCAGGGCAGCTTCGCGCCCTACAGCTGGTGGCCCCTGTGGGCGTCCCTCGGTGCCGCCCTGGTGTTCCTGGGGGTTGCTGCGGGTTGGTGGATCTTCGCCCTGGGCATCATCGTCTCGATCTACGGCGTGATCGGCTGGGTGATGGAGTTCTCCACCGGCCAGTACAGGCACTGACCTC
>NZ_JAMBDS010000042.1:0-27636 GCF_025143785.1 Brachybacterium sp. p3-SID1565 | reverse complement strand
CTTCCTGGATCAGGACTCAGGGGTCAGGGCGCTTGACGCGCTGCCTGTTCCTGGTTCCCTCAGATGCTGCTCAGACGCGGTCGTCGCGACCCGACTGCACATCGACCTCCTCGTGACCCACCTGCTCGGTGACGGTCTCGGTGTCGGTGACGGTGCGCTTGCCGAGGTTGACGTTCTCCGTGGCGACGGTCTCCTTGCTGACGACGGGGCGCTCCTCGTGGAGGGTCACCTCTGTCTCGTCCTCGCCGAGGCGGCCGCCGCGGTCCTCGCCGGTGGCGGGGGTGCGCTCGACGACCAGCTCCTCGCGCTGGACGGGAACCTCCACCTGCTCGGTGTCGGTGACCACGTACTTGCGCAGGCGCGCCTTGCCGGCCTCACGGCGCTCGGTGCCGACGTTCAGCTTCTCCTCGTGGAGGGTCACGCCGTCGTCGTCACGGCGGTCCAGATCGCGGTCACGGTCCACGCCGGCCCCGGCGGCTCCGACGCCAGCGCCAGCAGCGCCCACGCCCGTCCCGGTGCTGTCATCGACGGTGCCACCGGTGCGGTCACCTGCATCGAGGTAGCCGTCGCGGGAGGGATCCTGGACGCCGTAGTAGCGGTAGAGCTCGGCCTCCTGCTCCTGGGAGATCTCGCCGTCCTCCGCGATGTTCGGAGCGTCCTTGATGAACTTCTTCTCGTACGGGACGCGGATCTCACCGTCGGTGAACTGAGCGTCCGCCAGGGGGATGAAGGTCTCGTTGGTCCCGAACAGGCCGGTGTTGACCGTCACCCACGACGGGTCCTGCCCCTCGTTGGTCACGTACACCTGGCCGACGGAGCCGACCTTGTCGCCGGTGGAGTCGACAACGATTGCGCGCTGCAGGTCTCGGATGTTGCCCTGAAAAGTCATGTGGATTCCTCTCATGTACAGCTGTCAGATCCGAGGGCGGTCGAGATGGAACACGACCGCGGATCCGTGGATCTGCTGACCCAGTGACCGTAACCCAGGTCACGCTCCACCTGCCAAGAACCGGTGCTAACGGTCGGTCGGCCCATTCATCCGTGCAGTTGGGAGACATATCAGGCGTCCGTTCGTGAACTGCGGATGAGAGTGCTCTCAGAATCCGCGCCCGCCCAACCGGCCATGCCTACGCTGGATTGATCAGCGAACCGGGTGGCCAGTGCGATCAGCACGGTGGCGCCCGGGCCACCTCCAGGAACGGAGAACCCCCATGACCATCACCAGCCGCCGCTTCGTCCGCTCCGCCGCCGGGGCCGCCTTCGTCCTGGCCCTGGCGGTCGGATGCGGCTCCGACACCGAGGATCCCGCCCAGCCCGATCAGCCGAGCCAGGAGCAGGACGCAGGGGAGGGCAGCGGCGCCTCCGACGGTGGTGGATCCTCTGATGGAGGTGCCGCCGATGGCGGCGCGGCCACCTCCGACGACGGCGCGGCCGCATCCGACGGCGGCGGTTCCGCAGCGGGCTCCGAGCTCCCGGCCGATGCCGACCTGGCCTCGACCGAGCTGCCCATCCCCGCGGAGGACGCCGTGCAGCGCGCCCTGGACGCCGCCGGGGGAGGGGACGTCCACTCGATCACCATCGACCACGACCGCCGCAACGGCTGGGAGTGGGAGATCGAGATCCGCAACGATGCCCAGGAGCACGCCATCGAGCTCAGCGCCATCAGCGGAGAGATCATCGAGCACGAGCGCGACCAGGACGACGACGGCGAGCCCGCCGTCGACATCGCCGATCCGATGCCGTACGCCGAGGCCATCGAACTAGCCCTGGGAGCACAGGACGGCCGAGTCTCCGGCTGGTCGCTGGAGTCCGATGACGACCGGATCCACTACACCGTCGACATCATCCCGGACGGCTCGAACGACGACGTGGAGGTCGAGGTCGACGTGGAGACCCAGGACGTGCGGATCGACGACTGAGCGCTCAGCGCTCCGCGATCACGGGCTGCCCGTCCTCACCGCGGTGCATGACCTCGCGGCCGGCCTGCCACACGCGCAGCGTCCGGTGGCGCAGGTCCAGCGGGTCACCGTCCCACAGCACCAGGTCCGCATCCTTGCCCACCTCCAACGAGCCCAGCCGGTCACCCAGACCGAGCACCTCGGCAGGGTTCACGGTGATCGCGCGCAGGGCATCGGAGGGGTCCATGCCGTCCTTCACTGCCAGGGCAGCCTGGTGCACGAGGAAGTCGATCGGCACCACGGGATGGTCGGTGATCAGGGATACCTTCACCCCGGCCCGCGCCAGGATGCCCGGGGCGCGGGTGGTGCGGTGGCGCACCTCCACCTTGGAGCGGGAGACGATCAGGGGTCCGTACAGCACGGGCACCCCGGCCCTCGCGATGCGATCGGCGATCAGGTACGACTCCGTGCCGTGGTCGAGCACCAGCTCGTAGCCGAACTCCTCGGCGATGCGCAGGGCGGTCGCGATGTCGTCGGCCCGGTGCGCGTGCTGCCGCCATGGGATCTCGCGGGCCAGCACCCGTGCCAGAGCCTCCGACACCAGGTCGCTGTCGCGCTCGGCCGGGTCCTTCGCACTCCAGGCGCGGGCCTTCGCGAAGGCCTTGCGGATGGTCAGCGCGACCCCGAGGCGCGTGGACGGCGTGGCGCGGCGCTCGCCGTACACGCGCTTGGGGTTCTCACCCAGGGCGGCCTTCAGCCCGGAGGGCTCGCGCAGCACCATGTCGTCCACCACGCGGCCGTGGGTGCGGATCGCCACGGCCAGGCCCCCGATCGGGTTGCCCGAACCGGGGTTGACGTTCACAGCGGTCACCCCGCCGGCGATGGCGTCGTCGAAGCCCACCTCCATCGGGTTGATCGCATCGATGGCGCGCACCGCGGCCATCACCGGGTCGGTCATCTCGTTGGTGTCGTTGCCGGCCCAGCCCTCACCCTCCTCGTGCACGCCCAGGTGCACGTGGGCGTCGATGAACCCGGGCAGCAGCCATGCGCCGTCGGCGTCCACCACCTCGGCGTCGCCGGGGACGTCCACGTCGGGGCCGAGCGCGGTGATCACCCCGTCCCGCACCAGGACGGCGCCGTCGAAGGGATCGTCGGTGACGGGCTGGACATGGGCGTGGGTGATCGCAAGGGTCGTCATGGGGCGACCCTCGCCCCCCGCGGGCGGCGCGTCAAACCGGGTCCCACTACTCTGAAGCGCATGAATGAGATCCATGGCACAGATGATTCAGGTGGCGCGGGCACCGGCGCGGACGTGCTCGTCAGCACCGATGCCCCGCGGGGTGTGAGGATCCCTCCCGGCTGGACCGGCTCGGTGACGGAGCTCGATGCCCGCTCCACCCCCGGCTTCCAGGGCGACAAGCAGGACGGCGAAGATCGCCTGGCCGCGCTCGACGAGCGCCTCGACGACCTCCAGGAGCGGCTCTACGCGGCCAGTCGTCCCACCGGGGAGGGCCGCAGTGTGCTGCTGGTGGTGCAGGGAATGGACACCTCCGGCAAGGGCGGCATCATGCGCCACGTGGTCGGCTCGGTGGACCCCCAGGGTGTGGACATCAGCGCCTTCAAGGCCCCCACGGACGAGGAGAAGAAGCACGACTTCCTGTGGCGGATCAGGCCGCACGCCCCGGCCCCCGGGATGATCGGCGTGTTCGACCGCTCCCACTATGAGGACGTGCTGATCCACCGGGTGCACGGCTGGGCTGATGAGCAGGAGATCCAGCGCCGCTACCGTGCGATCAACGAGTTCGAGCAGGAGCTGACCGAGGCCGGCACCACCGTGATCAAGGTGATGCTGCACATCTCTGCCCAGGAGCAGGGCGAACGGCTGATGGAGCGGCTGGAGCGCCCGGACAAGCACTGGAAGTTCAACCCCGGCGACCTCGATGAGCGAGTCCACTGGCCCGCCTACATGGAGGCCTACGACCGGGCGCTCGCCGCCACCTCCACCGAGCACGCCCCGTGGACCGTGGTGCCGGCGGACCGCAAGTGGTACGCGCGGATCGCTGTCCAGCAGCTGCTGCTGGACGCGCTGGAGGCGATCGACCCGCAGTGGCCCGCCGCGGACTTCGACGTGGACGAGCAGGTGGAGCGACTGCGCGCCACGATGGAGTGAGCGAGCCGGCGGGAGGCTCCGCGGTCCGATGCCGTCGACCGGTTGCCCGTCCGTGCGTTTCAGGTCCGTTCTTGTGGTTCCCAGGCAGGCGCGTGAGGATGGGGACATGGCTGCTATCACTTTCCAGAACAATCCCGTCTCCACGGTCGGCGAGCTGCCGCAGAAGGGATCATCGGCACCCCAGTTCGATCTGGTCGGCACGGACATGGGTCCTGTTACCAGCGGCGACTTCGCCGGCAAGCGCGTGGTGCTGAACATCTTCCCTTCCGTGGACACCGGCACCTGCGCCATGAGCGTGCGCCGCTTCAACGAGCTCGCCGCGGGGCTGGAGAACACCACCGTGCTGTGCGTCTCCCGTGACCTGCCCTTCGCCCAGGAGCGCTTCTGCGGTGCCGAGGGCATCGAGAACGTGGTCAGTGCCTCCGCCTTCCGCTCCACCTTCGGTGAGGACTACGGGGTGACCATGTCCGACGGTCCCCTGGCGGGCCTGCTCTCGCGTGCTGTCGTGGTGGTCGACGCCGACGGCACGGTCCTGTACACCGAGCAGGTGCCCGAGATTGCCGACGAGCCCGACTACGACGCGGCCCTCGCGGCGCTGCGCTGATGCGCTTCGAATGACCGCCTCGCGCACCCGCCCCCGGATCCTCCTGGGGCGGGTGCGCGATCTCGTCGATGACGACGGCCCCGGCGAGCACGACTTCCGCGTGCTCACCGACAGGCTCTGGCCCCACGGGGTGAGGAAGGATCGACTCGCCCTGGACCTCTGGGCTGCGCGGCATCATCGCGGCGGTTGCCCTGGTGGCGCTGGTGCGTCAGGTGCTCTGATCCTCGGCGAGGAAGGGCAGCACGTGCTCCAGCACGGGTCCGGCCGGGGCCAGCGTTCCTCCGTGGTCGCGCCCCTCCAGCGGCACGAACCCCGCGCGCGGCATCACGGCCGCCGCCTGCCGGGACTCCTCGAACCGCGGGTGGTCCTCGGTGCCGGCCATCCACAGGGCCGGCACCTCGCACTGCGCGAGCTGCTCGGCGGGGATCCCCGCGGTGGCGTCAGTCGCGGCCAGCAGGGCGGCGATCGCCTGGTGATCAGCGGTCAGGAACGCGGCGCGGGTGGCGCGGGCGCGCCTGTCCCCCACCTCCGGTCCGAGCCCCTGACGGGTGCAGAACTCCTCCATGCCGCCGGAGGCCACCGACTCGATCACCCCGGGGAAGAACACCTCGTCGACCGCTCCGTGCTGAGCGGAGGCGGACCCGCCCAGGCTCACCAGGCGCGACACCCGCTGCGGGTGGCGCACTGCGGTGCTCACGCCGATGCGGGCGCCCAGGGAGTAGCCCAGCAGGGACGCCGCCTCCAGGCCCTCCGCATCCAGCACCGCCAGCAGGTCCGAGACGAAGCGCTCCTGCGTGTAGGCATCGGCACTGTGCGGGGCGTCGGAGCTGCCGTGGCCCCGCAGATCCACCCGGATCACCGTGTGGTGCTCGGCCAGCGGCTCCAGATAGCCCAGTCCTCGCCAGATGGCGCGGCTGAGCACGGAGCCGTGCAGGAGCACCACGGCAGGACTGGTGCCGGAGACGTCGTAGCGCAGGTCGATGCCGTCCGACGGTGCGGTGATCACGGGCATGGGTGCTCCTTGCTCCCGGCGGGGGCGGTGTGCAGGTGCGAACGGCCGCGGCCGATCATCGCGAGGATGACCGGCCGCTGCCGTGCGTGCACGTCTCGATCGTGCTGGGCTCGTCTCAGAGCGCCTGGGCGATCTCGTCCAGGATGGCGTTGAAGGTGGCCGAGGGTCGCATCACGCGTGCGGTCTTCTCCGGATCCGGACGGTAGTAGCCGCCGATGTCGGCCGGGGAGCCCTGCACGGCCAGCAGCTCCTCGGCGATCGTCTGCTCGGCCTCGCTGAACTTCGCGGCCAGCGGGCCGAACGCCTCGGCCAGCTCGGCGTCCTCGGTCTGCTTGGCCAGTTCCTGCGCCCAGTACAGGGCCAGGTAGAAGTGGCTGCCGCGGTTGTCGATGCTGCCCAGCTTGCGCTGCGGGGACTTGCCCTCCTCCAGCAGGGTGGCGGTGGCGCGGTCCAGGGCGTCGGCCAGCACCTCGGCGCGAGCGTTGTCGGCGGTGCGGGAGAGGTGGCGCAGGGACTCGGCCAGGGCCAGGAACTCGCCCAGGGAGTCCCAGCGCAGGTAGTTCTCCTCCATCAGCTGCTGGACGTGCTTGGGGGCGGAGCCACCGGCACCCGTCTCGAACAGGCCGCCGCCGTTCATCAGCGGCACCACAGAGAGCATCTTGGCGCTGGTGCCCAGCTCCATGATCGGGAACAGGTCGGTCAGGTAGTCACGCAGCACGTTTCCCGTCACCGAGATGGTGTCCTCGCCGCGGCGCACCCGCTCCAGGGTGTGCTTGGTGGCCTCGACGGGGGAGAGGATGCGAATGTCCAGGCCCTCGGTGTCCTCCTCGGCCAGGCAGGCCTCGACCTTGGCGATCAGGTTGCGGTCGTGGGCGCGCTCCGGGTCCAGCCAGAACACGGCCGGCATGCCGGAGAGGCGGGAGCGGCGCACGGCCAGCTGCACCCAGTCGCGGATCGGGGCGTCCTTGGCCTGGCAGGCGCGGAACACGTCCCCGGCCTGGACCTCGTGGCTCATCAGCACGGAGCCGCTCGCATCACGCACCTCGACGCGACCGGGGGAGGGGATCTCGAAGGTCTTGTCGTGGGAGCCGTACTCCTCGGCCTTCTGCGCCATCAGGCCCACGTTCGGCACGGTGCCCATGGTGGTGGGGTCGAAGGCGCCGTTGGCCTTGCAGTCCTCGACCACCACGTCGTACACGCCGGCGTAGGAGGAGTCGGGGATGACCGCCAGGGTGTCGGCCTCCTCGCCGTCCGGGCCCCACATGTGGCCGGAGGTGCGGATCATCGCGGGCATGGAGGCGTCGATGATGACGTCGCTGGGCACGTGCAGGTTGGAGATGCCCTTGTCCGAGTTGACCATCGCCAGGGCGGGGCCGTCGGCGAGATCCTGCTCGATGGCCTTCTTCACGCCCTCCTGGGTCCGGGCGTCCAGCTCCTGGACACCGGCGAGGATGCCGCCCAGGCCGTTGTCGGGGGACAGACCCGCGGCCTTCAGCTGCTCGCCGTGCTGGGCGAAGAGAGTGGGGAAGAAGGCCCGCACGGCGTGCCCGAAGATGATCGGATCCGACACCTTCATCATGGTGGCCTTCATGTGCAGGGAGAACAGCACGCCTTGCTCCTTCGCCGCCGCGACCTGCTCGCGCAGGAAGGCGTCCAGCGCCTCGGCGCGCATCACGGTGGAGTCCACGACCTCGCCGTCCAGCACCGGGAACGGTGCCTTCAGGACGGTCTCTGCGCCGTCGGCGCCGATGTGCACGATGGACAGCTCTCCGGGACCCTCGATCACCACGGACTGCTCGTTGTGGCGGAAGTCGTCGGCGCCCATGGTGGCCACGGAGGTCTTCGAGTCCGCGCTCCACTCGCCCATGCGGTGGGGGTACTTGCGGGCGAAGCTCTTGACGGCCTCGGGGGCGCGACGATCGGAGTTGCCCTCGCGCAGCACCGGGTTCACGGCCGAGCCCTTGACGGAGTCGTAGCGTGCGCGGGTGTCCTTCTCCTCATCGGTGGAGGGCGACTCGGGGTAGTCCGGCAGGGCCACGCCCTGGGACTGCAGCTCGGCGATCGCGGCCTTCAGCTGCGGCACCGAGGCGGAGATGTTGGGCAGCTTGATGATGTTGGCCTCGGGGGTCTTGGCAAGCTGGCCCAGCTCGGCGAGGGCATCGTCGACCTGCTGGTCCTGGGGCAGGACGTCGCCGAAGGCGGCCAGGATGCGACCGGCCAGGGAGATGTCGCGGGTGGTGACGTCGATCCCGGCGGTGGTGGAGAAGGCCTCGAGGATCGGAAGGAACGATGCGGTGGCCAGCATCGGTGCTTCGTCGGTGTGGGTGTAGATGATGCGCGCCATGGTTCGCGGGGCTCCCTCGGTTCGGTGCGGCAACTGTCTTGACGTCAAGACTATCGGCTGGGGGTGTCGGCCGCCCGGGGGCCGACGCCGCCCACCGTACGGGATGCGAGGGGGATCCCGCCCTCCGGTGCATGGAGGCCGGAGGCGGGGACCGGGTCACCACATGCCGGCCAGCCCTCCGAGCTGGTAGATCGCCAGGCCGATGACCACCAGGGTGATCACCGCGCCCAGCACGTTGGCGACCACGCCGTTGGCATGCTTGCCCAGCAGCCGGCGGTTGTTCATGGTGATCAGCAGGAACACCGCGATGATCGGCAGCAGCAGGCCATTGGCGGCCTGCGCGATGATGATGATGGAGACCGGTTCGAAGCCGGTCAGCGCGATGAGCGCACCGATCGCCAGCACCGCGATCCACACGATCCGGAAGCTCCAGGACTTCATGTCGGTGCTCAGTCCCAGCACACCGCAGATGGCGTAGGCGGCCCCCAGTGGACCTGCCAGCGCCGAGGTGAAGCCGGCGCAGAACAGACCCAGGGCGAACACCCAGCCGGCGGCATCGCCCAGCAGGGGCTCCAGGGCTCGGGCCAGGTCCGTGCCGGTCTCGGCGGTGATGCCCTTGAGGAACATGCCGCCGAAGGCAGTGGCCATCACCGCGAGAGTGATGATGCCGCCCAGCGCGATCGAGGAGACGGTGTCCACGCGGGCCTCACGGATCGCCTTGTTCTCCTCCATCTCGCCCCAGTTCTCCTGGACCAGGGAGGCGTGCAGGAACACGTTGTAGGGCACCACCGTGGTGCCGATCAGCGCGATCGTGGTGAGGGCCGCGCCCGCGGGGATCGAGGGGACGAACATCCCCTTCAGCACCTCGCCGAACGGGGGCTGGACCACGAAGGTGGTGGCCACGAACAGCAAGGCGAGGATCGCCGCCATCGCCATCAGCACCTTCTCGACCACCTTGTAGCTGCCGGTCACCAGCAGCCCGAAGATGGCCAGGATGATCAGGGCGATGATGATGCGGATGTCGATCGGCAGCACCGAGGACACGGCCAGGGCGGTGCCCGTGGTGTCACCGCCGGCGTAGGCGGCGCCGCCGATGCCGATCGCCGCGACCACCAGGATCACCATCAGCACCTTGGCGATCGGGTTCTCGAAGGTGCGGCGCATCGCCTCGCCCAGCCCGATCCGCCCGCCGATCCCCAGGCGCGATGCCATCTCCTGCAGCACGATGGTGGCGACGATCGAGAACACCACCGCCCAGGCCAGGGCGAAGCCGTAGCTCGCACCGGTGACGATCGCCGTGGTCAGGGTGCCCGGCCCGATGAACGAGGCCGCGATGATCAGGCCCGGACCGAACAATGATCCCTTGCGCTTGCCGGTGCGGGGCCGGTCGTCCACGTCGGTGTCTGCGGCCTCGCCGGGCGCCCCGTCAGCATTCGGGCTGTCGTGGCCGGCAGGGGTCGGCTGGACTGCGCTCATAGCGGCTCCTCAGGTCGATGTGCACCCCACGGCGGGGTGCGTGATCCACAACACTACCGGGGGCTGTGCTCGGAACGGGAGAGCGCGGGGATCGTTACTGATCGGTGATCGGTGATCGGTGATCGGTGATCGGTGATCGGTGATCGGTCGACGGGATGGCCGTACCGTACGGCGGGCGCCGCGTATCGCACGGCGGACCCGTTGTGAGGGGCAGAACGACGTCGATAGGCTCGCGGTGGACCGAGCGCGCCCTCGGCAGCGCAGGTCTCCCACGCATCACCCCGACCCCAGGAGGGACTTCATGTTCACGCGATCCATCGATGACGTCGAGAAGGTCGAGTGGGGCAGCGGCACCAGCCAGCGCATCCTCACCGCCAAGGACAACATGGGCTTCGCCGTGGCCCACACCGTGGTGCGCAAGGGCACCAGCTCGCCGCTGGAGTACCGCAACCACCTCGAGGCCTGCTACTGCATCGGCGGCTCCGGCACCGTGTGGAACGCCGATCGCACCGAGCGCTACGACATCACCCCCGGCGTGATCTACGTGCTCGACGAGCACGACCCGCACCACCTGGAGGCCTCCGAGCACGAGGACCTGATCCTGGTCTCGATCTTCAACCCGCCGATCACGGGCGATGAGCAGCACACCCTGACCGAGGGCGGCTTCTCCAGCTACTGATCGAGCTGGCCTGGCGCAGGGCGGTCACCCCGAGCAGGGGTGGCCGCCCTCTCGCACGGGGCCCCTGGAGGCACCTGTTCAGGGCTCCCTGCATGCACACCGCTCGGCACGATCACACCTCACGGCACGATCACACCTCACAGCACGATCAAGGTGACTGCCATCAGCGCCATTCCCGCGATCAGCGAGTAGATCACCGTGTGGTGCTCCCCGGTCTCCTCGGCGGCCGGCAGCAGCTCGTCAAGGGACACGAACACCATCACCCCCGCCACGCCCGCGAGCACCGCCCCCATCGCCGGTCCCTCCAGCAGCGGTGCCAGCAGAAGGTAGCCGACCACCGCGCCGGCGGGCTCGGCCAGCCCCGTCATGGTGGCCAGCCAGAACGCCTTGGCCCTCGAGCCCGTGGCGCGATGCACGGGCACCGCGACCGCCAGACCCTCGGGGATGTTGTGCAGGGCGATCGCAGCGACCACCGGGATCGCGATCTCCGGGGCCTGCAGGGCCGCCACGAAGGTAGCGAAGCCCTCGGGCACGTTGTGCAGCGCCAGCACCATCGCCATCACCGTGCCGGTGCGCAGCAGTCGTGCCCGCAGGGCCCTGTCGGCCGCCTGCTCCGCCGGTTCTCGTGAAGGACCGTGCACGTCCGCATGATCGACCCGGCCCGAGAACTCGTGCGGGTTGACCGGCTCCGGCACCAGCCGGTCCAGCAGGGCGATCAGTGCGATGCCGCCGAAGAACGCGGCGACGGCGAGCGCCGAGCCCCGGCCGGTGGGCGAGCCGTCGGCGCTGTCCGAGAGCGCCGCCGCCCCTTCGGGCAGCAGCTCCATGAAGGACACGTACAGCATCACCCCGGCGGAGAGCCCGAGCCCTCCGGCGAGCGTCCGGGCGGGGGTGCCGCGTCCCAGCACCCCCAGCGCCGCACCGATGCTGGTGGCGCCACCGGCGACGAGGGTGAGCAGGAAGGCGACGAGCACAGGCACGACCATAGACTGTTCGCATGCCGATCCTCACCACCGTCGACCTGCGTACCCGCACCCTCACCGCAGCCGAGCTGACCGCGGCCCTGCCACGTGCCGAGCTCGACGTGGAGGCCGCTGCCGCGGCCGTGCGCCCCGTGGTCGAGGACGTCAAGGAGCGGGGCGCCGCCGCCGTGCGTGACGCCTCCGAGCGCTTCGATGGGATCCGGCCGGAGCACCTGCGCGTGCCGCAGGCCGAGCTGGAGCGGGCGCTGGCCGGGCTCGACCCCGCCATCCGGGCTGCGCTCGAGGAGTCCGCCGCACGCGTGAGGCGGGTCGACGAGGCGCATCGCCGCACGGACGCCAGCGTGCAGGTGGTGCCGGGCGGCACCGTCACCCAGCGCTGGGTCCCGGTGCGGCGCGTGGGCCTGTACGTGCCCGGCGGCCGGGCCGTGCTGCCCAGCTCCGTGGTGATGAACGTGGTGCCCGCCCAGGTGGCCGGGGTGGAGCAGATCGTGCTGGCCTCACCGCCCCAGAAGGAGCACGGCGGCCTGCCGCACCCCACCATCCTCGCGGCCTGCGCCCTGCTGGGCGTCACCGAGGTGATCGCCGCCGGCGGAGCACAGGCCATCGCGCTGCTGGCGCACGGGGCCGAGGATCTCGGCGACGGCAGCGGGCTGGAGGGCGTGGACCTGGTCACGGGCCCCGGCAACGTGTACGTCGCTGCCGCCAAGCGCCTGGTGCGCGGCACCGTCGGCATCGACGCCGAGGCCGGCCCCACCGAGATCGCGATCCTGGCCGACGACACCGCCGACCCGGCCTACGTCGCCGCCGACCTCATCTCCCAGGCCGAGCACGACCCGCTCGCCGCCAGCGTGCTGGTCACCGACTCCGAGGCCCTGCTGACCGCCGTCGAGGAGCAGCTCGCGGTGCAGGTACCGCAGGCGATGCACGAGCAGAGGATCCGGACGGCACTCGCCGGCCCCCAGAGCGGCGTCGTCCTGGTCGACGGACTCGAGCAGGGGCTCGCCGTGGTCAACGCCTACGGTGCCGAGCACCTGGAGATCCACACCGCCGACGCCGCCTCCGCAGCCGCCCGCGTCACCAACGCCGGGGCGGTGTTCGTCGGCCCCTACGCACCGGTGAGCCTGGGTGACTACGCGGCCGGCTCCAACCACGTCCTGCCCACCGGTGGCAGCTCCCGGTACGACAGCGGTCTGAGCGTGCAGACCTTCCTGCGCGGCATCCACGTGGTCCAGTACGACCGCGAGGCGCTCGCCTCGGCACGCACGGCAGCCACCGCGCTGGCCGATGCCGAGGGACTGCCCTCGCACGGGCGGGCCATCGACATCCGCTTCGAGAAGGATTGCTGAGAACCCGGCAGCGCGTGCTGAGCCTCAGGCTCGGGCGCGGGCCTCGTGCCGCTGATGGGGCGCGCGCTCCCCGCGCGTGAGGTGGAGGGCCAGGGCCCGCCAGCCCAGCATCAGCGCGCCGGTGACCGCGGCGGAGACCAGCACGAAGGACAGCTCGGCACCGGCACCCAGCAGGCTGCGGATCACCATCGCCCCGGCGATCGTGATGGCCCACACGAACACGCCCTGCGGCCACAGCGCGAACGGCGCCCTCCAGGAACGGATGGCCAGATGGCCCAGCAGCGCGCCCACGGCGAACGGCCACCCCACGGTGAACAGGTTCTGCGTGGTCAGCGAATCGCCGTGCTGGATCAGGCCGATCGCGACGAAGAGCAGGATGATCAGCAGGTCACCCACCAGGGCGCCGAGGGAGCGGAACATGCCGTCAGGATATCTCCGGGCCCGGCCCCGACGATGGCAGGTGCCTGTGCCTCCTGCCACCTTCGGTCTCCCCGGTCGGACCAGCCCGAGGCGCCCTCACCGCGGAGCCCTACGATGGAGGACATGTCCGTGAACCCCGCAGCCACGACCGCGGCCACCTCGCTGCCGGCGCCCCGCGCCGATCTCGTCGGAGCCGAGCCCTACGGCGCTCCCCAACTGCCGGTCACGCACGCGCTCAACGTCAACGAGAACCCGTTCGGTCCGTCGGCCGCGCTGGCCGATGACATCGCCGCCGCCGTGCGCGAGGCCGCGCTGGGGTTGAACCGGTACCCGGACCGCGAGGTGATCGCCCTGCGGGAGGACCTGGCCTCCTACCTCGCCCACGAGGCGGGGATCGACAGGCCGCCGATGGAATCGGTGTGGGCGGCCAATGGCTCGAACGAGATCATGCACCAGCTGCTGCTGGCCTACGGTGGCCCCGGCCGCACGGCCCTCGGCTTCACGCCGCACTACTCGATGTACCCCGAGTACGCGCGCGACACCTACACCGACTGGGTCACCGCCTCCCGCGGCCCCGCCCCGGACTTCGCCCTCACCGCTAAGGACGTGCTCGCCGCGATCGAGCAGCACCGCCCGGACGTGGTGGTGCTGACCAGCCCCAACAACCCCACCGGCACGGCCCTGGAGCTCGAGGTGGTCGAGGCCGCCGCCCGCGCCCTGGCGCCCACACGCGGCCTGCTGGTGGTGGACGAGGCCTACTCCGAATTCCGCCGCGACGGCGTGGCCAGCGCGCTGACCGTTCAGGGGGACCATCCCGGGCTGGTGGTGACCCGCACCATGTCCAAGGCCTTCGCGCTGGCCGGAGCACGCCTGGGCTATCTGGTGGCCCATCCCGCGATCGTGGACGCGGTGCGCGTGGTGCGCCTTCCGTACCACCTCTCGGCCGTCACCCAGGCCGTCGCGCGGGCTGCCCTGGCTCACCGTGAGGAGCTGCTCGGGCAGGTGGCCCTGCTGCGCTCCGAGCGGGACGCACTGGCCACCCACCTGGGCGAGCGCGGCCACGAGGTGGCCGCATCCGACGCCAACTTCATCCTGTTCCGCACCTTCGCGGACCGCTCCGCCGTGTTCGAGGCCCTGCTGGCCCGGGACGTGCTGGTGCGCGCCGTCGGCCCGGAAGGCTGGCTGCGCGTGTCCATCGGCACTCCCGAGGACAACGCCGCGTTCCGCACCGCCCTTGAGGAGGCAGACCCCCGATGACCCAGAACACCGAGCGTGCCGGCGAGAGCAGTCCCGGCAGCGGGGCCGGCACCGACCTGGACCGGCCGCGCCGCACCGCGACCGTCTCCCGCACCACCCGTGAGTCCAGCGTCGAGCTGACCCTGGACATCGACGGCACCGGCCAGGTGGACGTGTCCACCTCCGTGCCGTTCTTCGACCACATGCTGACCGCCCTGGGCACCCATGCCCGCTTCGACCTGACGGTGCGGGCCACGGGCGACACCCACATCGATGCCCACCACACCGTGGAGGACATCGCGATCGTGCTGGGCCAGGCGCTGCGCGAGGCGCTCGGGGACAAGCGCGGCATCGCACGCTTCGGCGATGCGATGGTGCCGCTGGACGAGGCCCTCGCCCAGGCCGTGGTGGACCTCTCCGGTCGGCCCTACTGCGTGCACACGGGGGAGAGCGAGGCGCAGGCCCTGCACCTGATCGGCGGCCACTTCACCGGGTCCCTGACCCGCCACGTCTTCGAGTCCATCGCCCACCACGCCGCGATCTGCCTGCACATCCGACTGCTGGCCGGCCGCGACCCCCACCACGTGGTGGAGGCCCAGTTCAAGGCCCTCGCCCGCGCCCTGCGCGCCGCCTGCGCCCTCGACGACCGCGTGCTGGACGTCCCCTCCACGAAGGGAGCACTGTGACCACCGCCGACCGCCCCGACCCCGATCTGCCCCGCGATCCCGACCAGCCGAGCCCGGACGGCCCCGGCCCCGACGGTGCCGATCGCCCCGGCTCCGACATCGACGCCGAGTTCGCCCGCCTCACGCAGGGACTCGGCCTCGACGACGCCCCGCTGACGGTGGACGACGTGCTCGCCGAGCCCGCCGCCCAAGACGAGGACACCGAACCGGCCATCGCCGTGGTCGCCACCTCCGTTGCCGCCGCCACCGCCCTGGCCGGAGCGATCCGCCTGGGCCGGGAGGCCCGCACCGACGGCACCGACATCCCGGCCGACAGCCGTGTGCTGGACACCGACACCGGGGCGATCGCCGCGGGCGAGCTTCAGGAGGCGGACGCCCACGCCCTCGCTGCGATCACCTCCACCGCGCTGCAGCGCAACGGCCTGGTGCTGTTCTGGCGTCGTGGCGATCGCATGACCGCCACCCGCTACCGCAACGGCGAGCGGGGCGACGACGTCTCCCCGGCGCTCGTGCTCGGGGCGGTCTCCGACGTCGTCGAGCAGCTCCTGCTGGGCGCTGTGACGCTGGCGGAGCTGGGAAAGGGGATCGACCCCGCCGCCATCAGCCGCACCCAGGCCCTGCAGTGGATCGCGTCGGGGAGGAAGCGCCGGTGAGTCAGGGCACCGCACCGTCCGTCGTCGTCCTGGACCACGGATCGGGCAACGTCCGCTCCGTGGTGCGCGCCCTCGAAGCCGCCGGTGCCCAGGTGGAGCTGACGGCTGACCGCACCCGGGCGCTCGCGGCCGACGGCCTGGTCGTGCCGGGCGTCGGCGCCTTCGCCGCCACCATCGCGCAGGTGCGCGCCGTAGGGGGAGATCGCATCATCGAGCAGCGCCTCGCAGGCGGGCGCCCCGTGCTGGGCATCTGCGTGGGCCTGCAGATCATGTTCGAGGCCGGCACCGAGCACGGCGAGCGCGCCGCCGGGCTGGGCCAGTGGCCCGGCGAGGTCACTCGGCTGGAGGCGGAGATCGTCCCCCACATGGGCTGGAACAGCATCGAGCCCGGCGAGGGCACGCGCCTGTTCGACGGCGTGGAGCAGGAGCGCTTCTACTTCGTCCACTCCTACGCCGCCCGCAGCTGGGAGATGGAGAAGATCGGGCCGCTGGCAGCGCCCACGGTCACCTGGGCCACGCACGGCGGGGACAGGTTCATCGCTGCCGTCGAGAACGGAGCGCTCACCGCCACCCAGTTCCACCCCGAGAAGTCCGGGGATGCCGGAGCGCGCCTGCTGCGCAACTGGCTCGGCACGCTCAGGAGGACCACGTCGTGATCCTCGCCTTCGTCATGCTGTTCGCCGGTGGGATGCTGGTGGGCGGCGCCTGGTCCTTCCACCGTTCCCACAAGCCGTGGTGGACGACCGCGGCCTTGGCCGCTCTGGGCCTGCTCTGCATCGCCGTGTCGATCTGGCGCCTGCAGAGCGGCTGAGCCTCCCGCCCACGCCCCCGGACCCGCCCCGACACCCCGACCCCCGGTCCGCCCCGACACCCGGCTCCCCCGCCCCGTCACCCGGCTCCCCCCACCCCGCCTCAGGAGGCACCCCATGACTGCTCCCGTGCTCGAGCTGCTGCCCGCCGTCGATGTCCAGGACGGCAAGGCCGTGCGCCTGGTGCAGGGCGAGGCCGGAACCGAGACCGCCTACGGCGCCCCCCTGGACGCAGCGCTCTCCTTCCAGCAGGGCGGCGCCCGCTGGCTGCACCTGGTGGACCTCGATGCCGCCTTCGGTCGCGGCTCCAACGCCTCCATGCTGGCCGAGGTCGTCGCCGCGGTCGACATGAGCGTGGAGCTGTCCGGGGGGATCCGCGATGACGAGTCCCTGGCAGCCGCGCTCGCCACCGGCTGCCGCCGAGTGAACCTGGGCACCGCCGCCCTCGAGCACCCCGAATGGACCGCGGAGGTGATCGCCGAGCATGGCGACCGCATCGCCGTGGGCCTGGACGTGCGAGGCACCACCCTGGCCGCCCGGGGCTGGACCCGTGAGGGCGGAGACCTGTGGGAGACCCTCGAGCGGCTCGACGAGGCAGGCTGTGTTCGCTACGTGGTCACCGACGTCACCAAGGACGGCACCCTGCGCGGCCCCAACCTGGAGCTGCTGCGGGGGGTCTGCTCCCGCACCGACGCAGCCGTGGTCGCCTCCGGAGGCGTCTCCTCCCTCGGGGATCTCGTGGCCCTGCGCGGGCTGGTGGCCGACGGGGTGGAGGGCGCGATCGTGGGTAAGGCCCTGTACGCCGGTGCCTTCACCCTTCCCGAAGCGCTCGACGTCGCGGGGCGGGTGGATGACTGAGCCCGGCACCGACAGATCGGGACAGGGCCGCGCACTGCCGGCCCACTTCCGGGAGAAGTCCCCGCTCACCGACACCGCCGGGGTGCCCTGGGCCGGCCGCGACTACGCGCCCAGTCCGTTCCCCGAGGACGACGGCTCCACGCCCCCCGCCCTCGCGGCGGCGCTGGACGCCCACCGACGGGGGGAGGACCCGCACCGCCGCGACCTGGTCGCGGCACTGGCCGCTTCCCGCGTGCTGGTGCCGATCATGGCGGTGGCAACCGACCTGGGAACCACGGCGCACGGTCTGACCGGGGACAACGGGGCCGACATGGCGATGGTGTCCATCACCGCGCCCGACGGCACGCGCGTGCTGCCCCTGTTCACCTCGGTCGCGCAGCTCAGCGCCTGGCGCCGCGATGCCCGGCCCGTTCCCGTGGTGGCCCCACAGGCCGCCCAGGCCGCCGTGCAGGAGCAGTGCACCGCCCTGCTGCTGGACGCCGCCACCCCCGCAGAGCACGGCGGGCCGATCCTGCTGCCGCGCTCTGTGCTGTGGGCCCTTGCCCAGGGACGCCCCTGGACCCCGCCCCACGAGGACCCGGAGCTGATCGCCGTGCTGGACCGCGTGGCCGCCACCATCGGGCCCGTGACGGGCCTGGTGGCACGCCCCGGTTCGCGCAGCGAGGTGGACCTGCATCTGCGCCTGGTCCCGGGCCTCGACGCCGAGCAGGTGCGTGCAGTGGTGCAGGAGATCTCCTCCCGTCTGGGTGCCGAGCCCCTGGTCGCCGAGAGGGTCAGCTCGCTTCGCCTGGCGCTGGAGTCCTGAGGATGGACGCCTACCGTCGGGTGCTGAGCATTCCCGGCACCGCCGCCGTGCTGCTGCTGGGCCTGCTGGCCCGCATCCCCTTCTCGACCCTCGGCCTGCTGCTGACCCTGCACACCGTGCTTACGCTGGAGCGCAGCTACTTCGAGGCCGGTCTCATCGTGGCTGCCTCGACCATCGGCACCACGGTCTCCTCCCCATGGCGGGGCAGGCTGCTGGACAGGTACGGGCTGCGCCGCGCAGTGATCCCCTCGATCGTGACCCAGCCGCTGGCCCTGATCGCCGCCTCCCTCGCGACGTACGAGGCGCTCGTGCTGATCGCCTTCGTGGGCGGCATGTTCAGCCTGCCCGTCTGGGCGATCGTGCGCACCTCGCTGTCGGTGCTGGTGCCCGCCTCACTGCGCCGATCGGCCTTCGCCCTCGACTCGATGACCACGGAACTGGTGTTCATGGCGGGGCCGGCAGCGATCACCATCGCGGCCCTCGCCATCACCACCCAGGTCTGCCTGGTGATCGTGGCGGCCCTGATCGCACTGGCCGGCATCGGATTGCTGATCGCGGACCCGCCCACCCGCAGCGACCAGGTGATGCTCCCCACCAAGCTGCCGCCGGCGCTCGCCGCCAGCGAGGGAGCAGCTGCCGCGCAGAAGGAGGGCTACGCCGAGCAGCGCGTGGCCGAGGACCTCACCACCGGGCAGATCCCGGTGGTCGACCCGCAGGCCAGTGCGAGCGCCCGTGCCGCGCTGCTGAGCCTGGGCGGGATGGCCGCGCTGATCGCCACCGCCGTCGGCTCCACCACCATCACCGCCACCGACCTTTCCCTGGTCGCGATCCTCGAGCGCGCAGGCTCCACGGGACTGATCGCCCCGATCATGACGGTGTGGTGCGCGGGCTCCCTTGTGGGCGGCTTCGCCTACGGGGCGGCTCGACGCACCATCGGCCCGCTGTGGGTGCTGCTGGCCCTGGACCTGCTGTCGATACCGGTGGGGTTCGTCCACAACCCCTGGCTGCTGGGAGTCGCCGTGTTCGGCGCCGGGCTGGCCCTGGCGCCGATCATCACCGCGACCAGTGAGTCCATCTCCCGACGGGTCTCCGAGGAGGTGCGCGGCGAGGCGATGGGATGGCACGGCAGTGCGATGACCATCGGCGCCGCCGTCGGGTCCCCACTGTTCGGGGCGGTCATCGACGGCCTCGGACCGGCCTGGGGCGTGGGGACCGCCGCCCTGCTGGCCACCGGTGTCGCGGCAGCCGGACTGATCGCCACCGGGATCCGACGGTCGCACCGGCGCCGGGTGCTCCAGGGACGCTTCGGAGAGGTCGCCTGAGCGGACAGTGGCCGTGCGAGGGCTGTCGAGCGATCCGGTGCTGGGCGCGGTGAGCGGGAAGCTCTCGTATCAGCGATGAGCGGGGAGCCCTGGTATCAGCGGTGAGCGGGAAGCCCTGGTATCAGGAGACCCGGCCCGTCCACTTCTCGCCGGGCGCCTGCCCGGGCGGATCCGGGAAGGGCAGCGCCTCAGCGAAGGCCAGCTGCAGGGAGCGCAGACCATCGCGCAGCGAACGCGCGTGCACGCTGCCGATCTCGGGCGCGGCGGCGGTGACCAGGCCGGCCAGGGCTGTGATCAGCTTCCGGGCCTCGTCGAGGTCCTGGTACTGACCGGTCTCCTCATCCTCGGCCAGTCCCACCTTGACCGCCGCGGCGCTCATCAGGTGCACGCACGAACTGGTGATGATCTCCGCTGCATTGACATCGGCGATGTCCCGCAGCTCCTGGCCCGCGCCGCCCGGGACGGGTTCGGTGACGCCGGCGGCGTCGGGTGCGGGTTCGGGGCGGGGTGACTGGTCCACGGTTCTCCTGCTGAGGTGTCGGCCGGGACAATCATCGGGCCCCGGGAGGTGCCGGCGGGCCGGGCCCGCGCATCGGGACCCACAGTAGAGCGAAATCGGCGCGGGAGTGCTCAGCCCCCGAGCGTGAGCTCCCCCGTGAGCTCGCCGGTGCCGCCGCCTTCTGCCCAGAACAGTTCGATGTGCACCGAAGCGGGCTCGGTACCCACCGGCACATCGAACACCGCGTGGACGGCGGTGCTCTCACCGGCATCCGCGGTGCCGCGCGGCTGGGTGGGGGCATCGAGGATCTCCGAGGCGTCCGTGTCCGGGGTGATGGTGTCGCCATCGGCGGTCTCGAGCTGCATGGACGTGTTGGTGACGATGACGGTGCGTTCCGAGGCATTGTCCACGTCGATGGTCACCACCACGTACTCACCCTCGGGCTGCGACCGCCCGTCCTGTCCCCGCAGCTCGGTGAGTCCCGCCCGGGTGGAGACCTCGGTGACCGTGACCTCGCCGATGGTGAGCCCGGGGCCGCCGCCGGCCGCCGGCTGGTCCGTGTCGTCGGACCGGGCGGGATCGGGCTCGGAGGAGGGGGCCGGAGCGCCGGGGTCCTCGGCCGCGGGGCCGTCGCCGCTCAGAGCCCGGATGGCGATCACCCCGCCGCCGATGCCCAGGACGAGGACCAGGACGACCGCCGAGATGGCCGCCAGCGCCAGGTGGCGCGGCCGTTGCCGGGGCTCAGGCTCCGGCGCGGGCAGGGCGGGCGCACGGTTGGGGCGCGCCGGCCTGGGAGGCGGGGTCGGGAAACCCTCGGGAACGGGACGCAGCACCGCCCTGGGCGCGGTGCCTGAGGGAACACCGGTGGAGGGGTGGGAGCGGGAGGCGGTCTCGCTGCCGGGGCCGTCCGCCTGTTCGGGAGCCACTTCTGACGTGGAGGCCGCGGATCCCGGGGAGTCCGGCTCGGTCGGCGAGCCCGGGCCCGCATGCTCCGTGGCACCGGAGGGAGAGCCATCCGTCGCCCCGTCGGCCGGGATCTCGGAGCCGTCGCGATCGGTGGCCACCAGGTCCCCCTCGGTTCTCGCTGTTCACTGCGCGACGCACATCACCTGGACGGCGAGCGTGCTGCTGGTAGGATAGTGGACCGGAACATGGCGTTTCCCTATCGTTCAGATCCTTGTCCAGGCCTCCTGAATGCCGGTCTCCAGAGGACCGGCTCCCCGGAAGGCGCAGCCCGTCACCGGGCCTGGCGCAGCGGATCAGTTCTCGGAAGTGGAGTCCCCTCCCACCTCGTGGCTCGCGGTCACCAGGTCAGTATCGCAGCCGGGCGCAGCGCTCGGTCGGCGCCTCCCAGCGTCGTGCATCACGGGGCCTCCGCATCTGCGGGGGCCTTCGTCATGTCCGACACGAACCGAGGTGAGGAGCCAACATCAGCGAACAGCGCATCAACGGTCAGATCAGGGTGCCCAAGGTCCTTCTCGTCGGCCCCGCCGGCGAGCAGGTCGGCATCGTCCGGGTGGAGGACGCCCTCCGACTGGCCAACGAGGCGAATCTCGACCTGGTCGAGGTGGCGCCCGGGGCCAACCCGCCGGTCGCACGCCTCATGGATTACGGCAAGTACAAGTACGAAGCCAATCTGAAGGCCCGTGAGGCGCGCAAGAACCAGGCCAACACCGTCCAGAAGGAAATCCGGATGGGCCTGAAGATCGACAAGCACGATTACGAGACCAAGCGCCGCAACGTCGAGAAGTTCCTCGCCGGCGGTGACAAGGTCAAGGTGATCATCCGGTTCCGCGGCCGCGAGCAGTCCCGCCCCGAGATGGGCGTCAAGCTGCTGGGCCGCATGGCCGAGGACGTCTCCGAGTACGGCTTCGTCGAGTCGCACCCGCGACAGGACGGCCGCAACATGGTGATGGTCTTCGGACCGCACAAGAAGAAGGCCCAGGCGATGGCGGAGGCGCGCAAGCGCCGGTCCGACGCCGAGAAGGCCGCCAATCGCGGCGATGACACCGCGTCCACCACGCCCGACGGGACCGAGGACGCCGCCGAGTCCGGCGCCGATTCCCAGTCCTGACACCGCACGAAGGAGAACAGGCAGATGCCGAAGAACAAGACCCACTCGGGCACCAAGAAGCGCGTCCGCGTGACCGGCTCGGGCAAGCTGATGCGGGAGAAGGCGAACGCTCGCCACCTCCTGGAGCACAAGTCCTCCACCCGCAAGCGCCGCCTCGGCAGCGACACCCAGGTGTCCAAGGCCGATACCAAGCGCATCAACAAGCTGCTGGGCCGCTGACGCCCTGCGGGGCCGCAGCGCCCCGCCCCACATCCGTAGAACGAAGCAAGGAGTACACGTGGCACGCGTGAAGCGGGCGGTCAACGCCCAGAAGAAGCGTCGGGAGATCCTCGAGCAGGCCAGCGGCTACCGCGGTCAGCGCTCTCGTCTGTACCGCAAGGCCAAGGAGCAGGTGCTCCACTCGGCCACCTACAACTACCGCGACCGCAAGGTCCGCAAGAGCGACTTCCGCCGCCTGTGGATCCAGCGCATCAACGCCGCGGCCCGCGCCAACGGCATGACCTACAACCGCTTCATCCAGGGCCTGGGCCTGGCGGGTGTCGAGGTCGACCGTCGCATGCTGGCCGAGCTGGCCGTCAACGACGCCCCGGCCTTCGCGGCTCTGGTCGAGGTCGCCAAGGGCGCCCTGCCCAAGGACGTCAACGCTCCTGCTGCCTGACCGGCGCCTTTCGTGACCGACGAGCGCCCGGACCAGTCCCCGATCACCTCGCCCCGCTCAGAGCGGGTGCGCAGGATCGCGGCACTGGCCGGGCGCTCGGCACGTCGCAAGCAGGGGCGCTTCCGGGTGGAGGGCCCACAGGCCGTGCGCTCCCTTCTCGCCGAGCGCCCCGATCTGACCCTCGAGCTCTACCTCACCGAGCGCTGCGAGTCCGATCACCCCGAGCTGGCAGCGCTGGCCGCAGCAGCCCGGATCCCAATGCACCGGGTGCAGGACCCGGCGCTGCGGGCAATGGTGCGCGAAGGGGAGGGCGCGCTGGTCACACCTCAGGGCGCAGTGGCTGTGGGTCGCCTCCCTCAGGAGGACGCCCGCAGCGCGGTCGAGGCGATCGGAGCCCAGCCCGCCGAGGGTCCGCTCACCGTGGTCGTGCTGCACGAGGTGCGCGACCCCGGCAACGTGGGCACCCTGATCCGCACCGCCGATGCCGCCGGTGCCGATCTCGTGGTCCTCACCCGCACCAGTGCGGACCCGTACTCGCCGAAGGCCGTCCGGGCCTGTGCGGGTAGCCTGTTCCACCTGCCCGTGGTCACCGGGGGCGATATCGACCAGGTGCTCGCTGCACTGGCCCACAGCCACGTGGTGGCCGCGGCGACCAGCGGCCACGCATCACTGGACCTGTTCGAGGCGGAGCTGCCGGCACGCATCGCATGGCTGCTGGGCAACGAGGCCCATGGACTCGACGCCGCCACCCTCGAGGCGGCACCGCTGGCGGTGCGGATCCCGCTGGCCGGCCGCGCCGAATCGCTCAACGTGCACACCGCGGCCACCGTGTGCCTGTTCGAGACACTTCGCCGGCGGGGACGCGGATGACAGCCCGCCGTCTCGCCCTGCTCACCATTCCCGCCCTGCTGGCGCTGACGATCGGCGCCGCACTGCTCGGGCTGATCGCCACCGGTGCCGCCGCACCGCAGACCCTCGTACCAGCCTCCCCGCTGGTCACCTGGGGCGTTCCCGTCGTCCGCTCCCTGCACCACCTGGGCCTGCTGCTCGCCGTCGGAGCAGGAGGCACGGCGGTCCTCCTCCTGCCGGGCCCCTCGCGCCGGGAGGTGACCAGCCTCGCCGGTGCCCGGGGGCACACGGTGCGGATCGCCGCCGCCGGTGCCGCACTGTGGGCGGCGGCATCCCTCGCCCTGGTGCCGCTGGGCGGTCTGGAGGCCGCGGGAGCCGGGTCCGGCCTCGCCGTGTGGGACATCGCGCTGTCGACCGAGCTGGGGCGCCTCCAGCTGACCATCGCCGTCATCGCTGCGATCAGCGCAGCCTTCTCCGCCGCGGCCCGTTCCACGGTGATGGCGGCGTGGGGGCTGGCCTTCGCGGGCATCGGCACCGGATTCCTGGGGCTGGCCGGCCATGCGGGCGCCAGCCTCGACCATCTGAACGCTGTCAACGGCATGGCCGTGCACCTGGTCGCGGTGACCGTGTGGGCCGGCGGGCTGCTGGTGATCGGGCTGATCAGCCCCCTGCTCGATCAGAGACAGCTGGCCGTGACCATCGGCCGGTTCTCGCCCTGGGCGCTGGCAGCGGTGGTGGGGCTCGCGTTCAGCGGGGTGCTCAGCGCCGCGATCCGCATGTCCTCCCTCGCCGAGCTGGCCACCACCGGCTACGGGCGCATCGTCGCCCTGAAGGCACTGGCCCTGGTGGGTCTGGCTGTGCTGGGTGCGCTGCAGCGACGGCGTCTGGGGGACCGGGTGCGGTTCCGCCACCTGGCAGTGACGGAGGGCGCGGTGATGGCCCTGGTGATCGGCGCCTCGATCGCTCTGGGTCGCAGCGCACCCCCGGTGCCGCAGGAGATCCCCGCCGTGGGCGACCTGCGGGTGCTGTCCCTGGCGGGGTTCTTGCCTCCCGAGGAGCCGTTCAACCCGACCACCATGTTCACCGAGGTGCAGCCGGACTGGGTGGCCCTGCTGCTGGCGGTGGTGATGGCCGGCTTCTACATCGCAGGGGTGGTGCGTCTGCGCCGCCGCGGCGACCAGTGGCCGATGCTGCGCACGGTCCTGTTCGTGCTGGGCTGCGTGGCGTTCGCCTGGGTGATGAGCGGTGGCGCTGCCGCGTACGGCCGGTTCCGGTTCGACGCCCACATGGTCCAGCACATGGCCATGATGATGATCGTGCCTCCCCTGTGGGTGATGGGCGGTGTCGTCACCCTGCTCTCTCGCGCGCAGAGCCCGCGCACCGACGGCTCCCGCGGGATCCGCGAATGGGTGTTGGCGGCACTGCACTCCGGCTATGCCCGGACCGTCTCGTCACCGCCGCTGGCCGGGATGTTCTTCGCCGGTTCGCTGGTGGTCTTCTACTTCACGCCGCTGTTCGAGCTGGCGATGTACCACCACCTCGGGCACGTGCTGATGACCGTGCACTTCCTGCTGTCGGGATACCTGTTCGCGTGGGTGCTGATCGGCGTGGACCCCTCCACCCGGCCCATCAACCCGGTGATGAAGCTGGTGACACTGCTGGTGACGCTGGCCTTCCATGCGTTCTTCGGGGTGGCGGTGGTCTCGGCCACCTGGCTGATCGCCGAGAACTGGTACACAGACCTGGGGATGTACACCGGCGAGCAGCTGGCACTGATCCAGACTCGTGGAGGCTCGATCATGTGGGCCGTCTCCGAGATCCCCACCGTGCTGTACGCCCTGGTGGTCGCCGTGCAGTGGATGCGCTCGGAAGATCGGCGCGCCACCCAGTGGGATCGCAAGGCCGATCGAGACGGGGAGGCCGAGCTCGCCGCGTACAACGCCTACCTGGCATCGATACGGGGCGAGGCGCACCCCGGCGAGGAGCCTTCCGGCGAGGAGTCTTCCGGTGCGACGCCCCCCGGTGCGGAGCCCGAAACCCCGGACGCTGGAGAGCGCCGCGCCCGCTGAGGCAGCGCGGACTGCTCAGAGCCAGTCGCCGGTGGCGCTCTCCTTCTCCGCCCCGATGGTGGTGTCGTCGCCGTGGCCCGTGTGGACCACGGTCTCCTCGGGTAGCACGAACAGGCGCTCGCGGATCGACTCCTCGATCGTCTCGCGATTGGAGAAGGAGCGCCCGGTCGCACCGGGGCCGCCCTGGAACAGGGTGTCGCCGCTGAACAGCGCACCCAGCATCTCCACGTAGTAGCAGGTGGAGCCGGGGGAGTGGCCGGGGGTGTGCAGGGCCTCGATGTCGGTCCCACCCACGCTGAACACGTCCCCGTCGGCCACGTCGTCGTCCCACGGCAGGTCCCCGTGGGTCAGCTGCCACACCTCACGGTCCGCGGGGTTCAGCAGCAGCGGGGCCTCCAGCTCAGCGGCCAGCTCCGGGGCGAAACGCACGTGGTCGTCGTGGGCGTGGGTGAGGAGGATGCCCACGCATTCCCGCTCGCCCACCAGGTCCTTCACGGCCTGGACGTCGTGCGGGGCGTCGAACACCACGCACTGCTGGTCATCGCCCAGCACCCAGACGTTGTTGTCCACCTCGTGGGTCTCCCCGTCCAGAGTGAAGGTGCCGGAGGTGACGGCGTGATCGAGCCGGATGCTCATCGCTCGATCACCGCCACGGTGCGCAGGGTCTCGCCGTCGTGCAGGGAATCCATCGCCGCATCCACTCCTTCGAGAGTCGTCCTGCCGGTGACGAACCGGTCCAGGGGGAGCCGACCCTGAAGGTACAGGTCGGTCAGATAGGGGAAGTCCCGTTCGGGCAGGCAGTCGCCGTACCAGGAGGACTTCAGGGCGCCGCCGCGACCGAACACGTCCAGCAGCGGGAGGGTGAGTTCGACGCCGGGACGAGGGACGCCCACCAGCACCACGCGGCCGGCCAGGTCCCGCGCGTAGAACGCGGTCTCGTAGGTGGCGGGGATGCCCACCGCGTCGATCACCACGTCGGCTCCGACGCCGTCGGTGAGCTCCTGGACCTTCCCGGCGATCTGCTGGGGCTCCAGGCCCTTGGTATCGATGGTGTGGGTGGCTCCCAGCTCCTCGGCCGCGGCGAACTTCTTGCCGTCCACGTCGAGCCCGATGATGGTGGTGGCCCCGGCGAGCTTCGCACCGGCGATCGCCGCGCAGCCCACGCCGCCCAGGCCGATCACCGCCACGGACTCGCCGCGCTGGACGGCGCCGGTGTTGACCGCGGCGCCGATGCCGGCCATCACTCCGCAGCCCAGGAGCCCTGCGACCTCGGCGGGGGCGTCCTCGTTCACCTTGGTGCACTGGCCCTCGTGGACGAGGGTCTTCTCGGCGAAGGCCCCGATCCCCAGGGCAGCGGTGAGCTCGGTGCCGTCCTCCAGGGTCATGGGCGTCGAGGCGTTGTGGGTGTCGAAGCAGTACTGGGTGACGCCCTTGCGGCAGGCACGGCACTGCCCGCACACCGCGCGCCAGTTCAGAACCACGTAGTCACCCACCTCGACATGGGTGACGGCCTCGCCGATCTGGGCGACCCGGCCGGCCGCTTCGTGCCCCAGCAGGAAGGGGAACTCGTCGTTGATGCCGCCGTCGCGGTAGGCCAGGTCGGTGTGGCACACCCAGCAGGCCTCGATGTCGACCACCACATCGTTCGGGCCGGGATCGGGGATCACGATGTCCACCAGCTCCGCGGGCTGCTTCTCTGATCGGGCGACGACGCCCTTGACGGTCGTGGGCACGGGTCCTCCTGGGTGCTCGGGCTCTGCTCATCGGCCAGCCTAGCCGCCGGGCCTCCGCTGTGTCCCGGCCAGGGGGCTGGCCGGGGCCAGCGGAGGAGCCGCAGCTCTGCAGTGCTCCAGAGCCACTGGAAGGCATCATTGCCCGGTCAGTCCCACGAGTGACCGCGGAGACCTTGGCAAGGTCAGTTCAAGCGCACCCCGGCCGTCCCTTCCGAGTGATCGCGCACGATCAGCTCGTCCGCGAAAGTGCGGTGCGGTCCTTCCCGGTGGCGGAGATGTTCAGCTCATCGGTGCCCACCGTGAGCCGGGAGTTCGAACCGCGTTCCGAGGCAGGACCGGCTGCTCCGTGTCCGCTCCGTGCGTGAGCATGTCGGCACCTCACCTGGAACCTTCCCCGAAGTGTAAGGAGGGCGCGGCGAACACGACATGGGGAGCAGTCCCCATCCCTCCTAG
>NZ_JAMBDS010000041.1:0-29088 GCF_025143785.1 Brachybacterium sp. p3-SID1565 | reverse complement strand
CCCCCCCGGGGGGGGGGCCGCGTCGTGTCCGGGGCCAGGGGCGCTGAGATCACCTGCCGGGTTTCCAGGCGGCGTCACGTCCCGGACAGTGTCACGTCCCGGACAGCTCAGGATCGAGGTTCGCCACCACCCGCTCGGAGGGAGTGCCGGAGCGGTTCTGCGGGGCGTGCTCCCGGGTGATGTGCAAGCGGTCCACGCCCTGGGGCACCACGACCTGGATGGTGCCGTCGCGGGGGACCTCCAGCACTCCGAGGTCCACCGGGATGCCATCGCGCTCGCCCCACAGCTGCAGCACCTCCTCCTGGTCGCCGTCCCGCTCGTACTCGGAGACGCCCTCGGCCCACAGGGCCGCCCGGTTCTCGGTGATGATGGCCCGCCAGGTGCCGTTGTCGCTCAGCCCGGGCACCGGGCGGGCGTCCTCCTGCACACTGAGCTCGCTCCAGGTCGCCGCGAACGCGCGGGCCTCGGCCAGATCGCGACGAGCATCGAGCAGCAGGCCGGAGGCCACGAGCGCCCCGATCAGCAGCAGCGTCGAGACGACGGCCAGAATGCGGGTGGGCCAGGGGCTGCGCTCACGATCCCGCTCCGCCCGGCCTCGCGCCTTCGCCTGACGACGCCGACGGCGGGACAGCTCGGCGTCGTCCCGTGGTGAGAAGGCGAAGGCCGGAGCGGGCGCGGCACCGGGGCCGCTGGCGCTGCTGCCGGGCCCGGTACCGCCGGTGGCCTGCGGCGGGGGAGCGGGGGCCGACAGCGGTGCGGAGGCCTGCGCAGGGACGCCCGAGGGCATGCCGCCGGTCATCGCGGGGGGCCCCACCAGGCGGCGCTGCGTGTCCGTGCCGAGCACAGGCGTGGCGTAGGTGCCGTGGTAGGCGGCCTCGGGCTGCCGGGATGCGGGCGGGGCACCGGGGGCGGCCACCTGCCCGGGCGCCGCTGCGTGCCCTGGCGCCGGAGTCCGCCCCGGGGAGTGCGTCTGTCCTGGGGCAGGGGCGTGTCCGGTCCCTGAGGCGCCGAAGCCCTCCAGGACGGCCTCGTGCAGGTCACGGGAGGGGGCCACGGCCGTCAGCAGGGTCAGCTGGGCGGCGGCCTCGATGGCATGGCGGTGCACCCCGGCCGCATCGGTGCCGGCCGTCAGGGCGCGCAGCCGGGCGCGCTCGCCGTCGTCGGCCAGCGCCAGTGCGTCCAGCGCGGCCAGCGCTCCCCGCTCGACACCGGTGCCATCGGTGCCCGCCCCACCCCCGGGCTGGCCGAAGGGGACCAGGGAGTCCAGCAGGCGGGCCAGGACCATCGCGGGCTGCTGTCGGGCGGTGCCCGTGTACGGGAAGCGTCCCTGCGCGGCCGACTCCACCAGGGCCCGCTCGCGGGCGGGGAGATCCAGCAGCGCGCGCATCACCGTCACCTCCCGGCGGTCCCGGGTGCGGTCGCTCACCGCGTCGGGCGCGACCAGGGAGCGCACGTCGCCGCTGGGCTCGGTGGCGACCGCGGCACGACGGGCCCGGTCCAGCACCGCGGCCTCCCCGGGCAGGCCGCTCGCGGCGAGCTGACCGGCATCGCGCAGGCACGAGCGCAGCACCCACACCGTGAGCCTGCCGGCCTTGGCCGTCGATCCCGTGATGTGGACGCCCAGGCCGTGGATGCGCGGTCCCAGCACGTCCACCAGGGCCCTGGCCGCCCGCTGATCGCCCCCGGCCGCGCGGCGCAGCAGGGTGCGCACCGGGTCGAGACGGTCCCCGAGATCCAGGGTGTCCTCCGGTATCGCCGGAGTCTCCCCGGCATGACCCTCGGTGCTCATGCTCCCGCCTCCTGTGACCCCGTCATCTGCCGCGCCGGCTCCTCCCGGGCGTCCCGACGCGCGGACGCGTCCCATTCTGCCGACGCTCGCTCAGGAATTCTGCCCGAGAACCCAGGCACGATGCGCCGGGCCCCCGCCCACGCCAGTGCAAGAACTTGCGAAACCCTGTCCTGAAGGGTTCGCGAGCGCGGACGACTCTCCAGCAGTCGGCACAGATCGTTGCAGGCCATAGAAGATCAAAGCCATGATGACGAGTGGGAGAATCTTGCAAGGAATGTGCAAGAGTCCCGGCGTACCTCGGGTACGGTGGACCCATGAAGTCCATCTCCACCATCACGGTCGCCTCTGACCTCCCCGCCGCCCTCGAGCCTCTGCGGGAACTCGCCTACAACCTCCGCTGGACCTGGCGTCGCCAGACGCTGGACCTCTTCACGCGGCTGGACGCGAAGGCCTTCGCGGACAGCGGCCAGAACCCCATCGCCATGCTCTCCCAGGTCTCCGCGGGCCGCCTCGCCGAGGCCGCGCGCGACGAGACCTTCCTGGCGCGCATGCGCGCCGAGGTGGGGGACCTGAACACCTACCTCGACTCCGGCCGCTGGTTCCAGCGCACCGTCCCCAGCGCCGGGGCCCCCACCCCCGCTGTCGCCTACTTCTCCATGGAGTTCGGGATCTCGCCCACGCTCCCCATCTACTCCGGCGGCCTGGGCATCCTGGCCGGCGATCACCTGAAGTCCGCCTCGGACCTCGGCGTGCCGATGGTCGCCATCGGCCTGCTGTACCAGTGGGGCTACTTCTCCCAGTCCCTGGACCGCGACGGCTGGCAGCAGGAGAACTACAAGCACAACGACACCGCCACGCTCCCCGTCCAGCCGGTGCAGGGCAAGGACGGCGAGCAGCTCACCGTCACCCTCACCCTGCCCGGGCAGCGCGAGGTCGCCGTGGCCGTGTGGTGCGCCCAGGTGGGCCGGATCCCCCTGCTGCTGCTGGACACCGACCTGGAGGTCAACGACGCCGAGGCCCGCGAGATCACCGACCGCCTCTACGGCGGCGACCACGAGCACCGCATCCTGCAGGAGATCGTGCTGGGCATCGGCGGCGTGCGCGCCGTGAAGGCCTACAGCGAGGCCACCGGCTTCCCCGCCCCGCAGGTGTTCCACCTCAACGAGGGGCACGCCGGCTTCTCCGGCCTGGAGCGCGTGGGCCAGCTGATGGGCGAGGGCGCCTCCTTCGCCGAGGCCGTGGCCGAGGTGCGCGCCGGCACCGTGTTCACCACCCACACCCCGGTGCCCGCCGGCATCGACCGCTTCGGCGCGGAGCAGCTGCGCAGGTACCTCGACGCCGACGCCGCGGGCACCTCCCGCCTGATCCCCTCGCTGCCGGTGGAGGCCGCCCTGGCCCTCGGCATCGAGAACGGGACGGACATCTTCAACATGGCGCACCTGGGCTTCCGCATCGCGCAGCGCTCCAACGGCGTGGCCAAGCTCCACGGCGCCGTCTCCCGCGGCATGTTCCGGGAGCTCTACCCCGGCTTCGACGTGCCCGAGGTGCCGATCGGCTCGGTCACCAACGGTGTGCACCGCCGCACCTGGACCTCCGGCCCCATGGACGACCTGTACAAGAAGGCCATGGGCGACGTCGACATCTCCTCGATGAGCGACTGGAGCGCCCTGGCCTCCCTCACCGACCACGACCTGGGCGAAGCGCGCGACACCCTCCGCGCGGAGCTGGTCACCATGGCCCGGGCGCACGTCAAGCAGTCCTGGCTGCGCCGCGGCGCCGACGAGGCCGAGCTGGCCTGGACCGACCACATCCTTGACCCCGGTGTTTTGACCATCGGCTTCGCCCGACGCGTCTCCACCTACAAGCGCCTGACCCTGATGCTGCAGGACCCGGAGCGCCTCAAGCGGATCCTGCTGGACCCGGATCGTCCGGTCCAGATCGTGATCGCCGGCAAGTCCCACCCCGCGGACCGCCCCGGCAAGGAGTTCCTGCAGCAGATGGTGCGCTTCACGGACCAGCACGGGGTGCGCGACCGCATCGCGTTCCTGCCGGACTACGACATCCGCATGGCCGAGGTGCTGATCGCCGGCTCCGACGTGTGGCTGAACAACCCGATCCGCCCGGAGGAGGCCTCCGGCACCTCCGGCATGAAGGCCGTGCTCAACGGCGGGCTCACCTTCTCCATCTCCGACGGCTGGTGGGACGAGATGAAGGACGACGAGTCCGGCTGGACCATCCCCACCGCCGAGGTCGAGGACCGCGGCGAGCGGGACCGCATGGAGGCCGAGGCGCTGTACGAGATCCTCGAGAACAGCATCGTGCCGCTGTTCTACGAGCGCGATGCGCGCGGTCTGCAGCGCGGCTGGATGACGAAGGTGCGCTCCTCCCTGGTGAAGGTGGCACCGCAGATCGTGGCCGCCCGCATGGTGCGCGACTACGTCACCGACCTGTACCTGCCGGCCGCCCGCGCCGCGGGTGCCTTCAGCGCCGATCCCGCGCTGGCCGGTGAGTTCGCCTCCTGGAGGACGCAGGTCGCCGAGGTGTGGCCGAAGGTCTCCGTGAGCGACGTGCGCTTCGAGGGCGGCCGCGGTGCCACCGTGCCCACCGGCGCCGAGGTGACCCTCTCCGCAGACGTCCAGCAGGCGGGCCTGCGCGATGAGGACGTGCTGGTGGAGGCCGTGATCGGCCCGGTGGACGCCGACGGTGAGATCATCGACGGGCGCCTGGTGCCGCTGCAGCGCGGGGAGGACGGCCGCTGGGCGGCTCGCTTCGCCCTGGCTCATCCCGGTACCGTCGGGTACACCGTGCGGGTCACCCCGCAGCATCCGGTGCTCGCATCCCGCGCCGAGCTCGGGCTGGTCACCACCGCCTGAGCCGCCCGCCCCGAGGAAGGACCCCGCCCCGTGCCCACTCGTCGCCAGCTGCTGTTCACCGCTGCGACGGGGATGACCGGGATCGGGGTCCTTCCCGCATGCTCCCCGGGCGGGCAGTCCGCGCCCGAGCCCACCGACGCCCTGCGCCTGCGGGTGTGGGACGAGCTGGCAGCCGGGGTGTACGAGAAGGCGCTGGTCGCGTTCACCGAGTCCACCGGCATCGAGGTCGAGGTTCAGGTGGTGGGCTGGGAGACCTACTGGAGCCAGCTGCCGCTGGACGCGGCCGAGCGTTCCCTGCCGGACGTGTTCTGGATGAACACCGCCCACCTGGACCAGTACCTGGGCGGCGACCACCTGGTGGAGGTCGGGGCGGTGGCGGGCGAGCTCGCGGCGCAGTGGGAGCCGGTCGCGGCGGGCCTCTACCGCCGCGAGGACGGACTGTGGGGCGTTCCCCAGCTGTGGGAGCAGTCCGTGCTGGTGGTCAACCGTGCTCTGGTCGACGCCGCCGGGGGACTGCCCGGGGATCTGCGCTTCGACCTGTGGGCCGAGAGCGACCCGCTGCGGGATCTCGCCCTGGCCCTCACCGTGGACTCCGAGGGGCGCCGCGCCGGGGAGGAGGGCTTCGATCCGGCCACCCGGCAGGTGACCGGGTTCAGCGCGCATCCCGACCGCACCGCCGTGCTGGGGCCCTTCATCGCCGCCTCGGGCGGCACCTGGCAGCACGAGGACGGCACCTTCACCTTCGCCTCCGAGGCCGGTGTGGCCGCCGTGCGCTACCTGGCCGGGATGGCCGGCGCTGACCTCGCTCCCTCCGGCGCGGAGACCACGGCCAAGCCCGGCCTGTGCCGTGAGCTGTTCACCCAGGGATCACTGGGGCTGCTGCAGACGGGCACCTACGACCTGCGAGCGCTGGTCGAGGGCATCGACGGCGCCTTCGCCTGGGACCTGCATCCCGTGGTGGCCGGCCCGGAGGGCACCCGGCCGCTGGTGCACGCGATCGCCGCGGTGGGCCGCACCGTCACGAGCGAGGAGCGCACCGCGGAGATCGCGGAGCTGCTGACCTGGCTGGGCGGCATCGACGCGCAGCGCCCCCTGGCCGAGGCCCGACTGGGGATCCCTGCCCACCGTGATCTGCGCGGTGCGTGGGACGAGGCCTGGAGCGGCGCCGGGGTCGACACCACCGTGATCGGTCCGGCACCGGAGAACACCGCCCGCCCGGAGCACGGGCTGCGCTCGGCCGAGGGCACCTCGGCGGCGCTGCCGATCATCGGCGAGGTGTTCCGCGGCGAGGCCGATGTGAACGAGGCCATGGCCCGCGCGCAGGACGCCGCCAACGAGGCCGCCGGCTGATCAGCCCTGCTGCTTGACCCGGATCATGCCCTCCTGGGTGACGGTCGCGACCAGATTCCCGGCGCGGTCGAACAGCTGGCCCTGGGTGAGGCCGCGGCCACCGGAGGCGGAGGGGGAGCGCTGCACGTACAGCAGCCACTCGTCGGCCCGCACGTGGCGGTGCCACCAGATGGCGTGGTTGATGGTGGCCAGGCGCAGCCCCGGCGTCATCCAGCTCAGGCCCTGACGGCGCAGGATCGGCTCGAAGGGCGTGTAGTCGCTGGCGAAGGCCAGGATCGCATCGTGCACCAGCGGTGCGGCGTCGATCGGGTCCAGGGTGCGCATCCACAGCAGCTGGGTCTCGGTGCCCGCGGCGTCGGGCCCCAGGTAGATCGGGTCGGTGACGTGCCGGATGTCGATCGGCCGCTGCGTGGACCAGTACTTCGCCACCGGGTGCTCCAGTCCCGCCAGCACCTCCGCCGTGGTGGGGAGGTCCTCGGGCCCCGGCGCCTCCGGGGCGCGCTCCTGATGCTCCAGGCCCTCCTGCTGCTCCTGGAAGGAGGCGGTCATCGCCAGGATCGTGCGGGGCCCGCCGCTGCCGGACTCGTCGGCTCCGTCCTCGCCCTGGCGGGCGGGCTGGGTGGCCAGCACCCGCCGCACCGAGAAGGAGCCGCCGTCGCGCAGCGTGTCCACCTGGAAGCGGATCGGGTGGGAGGGATCACCGGGCGCCAGGAAGTACGAGTACATCGAGTGGATGCGCCGGCCCTCGGGGACCGTGCGGCCCACCGCAGTCACCGCCTGGCCCATCACCTGGCCGCCGAACACGTGACCGCCCGGCTGCGGAGAGGAGTCCCCCTCGAAGGAGGCCACCGTGGCCGGGGTCGCCACCGCTGGGTCCGCCTCGACCTCCCGCAGGTCCAGCAGGTCCAGCAGGGCGGCGGACGGCGAGGGGTCTGTCTGGGGCATGGGGTGCTCTCCTGGGACGGCGGCGCGGGACCGGATCATGCTACTCAGGTTGTCCGGGGCAGGTCAGACCCGGGTACGACGGCCCGGTGGCGCAGATCGGTCCCGGGAGCGATGCGACACCGAGGGCCGGCTGCCAGCATAGTGGGCATGCAGGCGACCACCCCTTCTCCCTGGGCCGGTGCTGCGCCGGTCGCGCAGCCGGCTGCGCCTTGAGACAATGAGGCCGTGGCTCATCTTGATATCGACGTCGCCGTGCGCTGGACCGACCTGGACGCGTACGGGCATGTGAACAACGCTGCGATGGTGCGGCTGCTGGAGGAAGGCCGTATCGCCGCCTTCTGGCAACCCACCGCCGAGGAGATCGCCCTGGGGGCGCCCGACTCACCGGCCGCGCTCGGCTCGGCCGGTGTGGGCGCGGAGATCAGCACCGTGGTGGCATCCCAGCGCATCGAGTACGTCGCGACACTCGGACACCGCCGCGAAGGGGTGATCGTGCGCCTGTGGGTCTCGCGTCTCGGCGGCGCCAGCATGGATGTGGACTACCTGGTCCTCACCAAGGACGATCCGGACGGCGCACGCCCGGTGACCCGCGCCCGCACCGTGATGGTCACCATCGACGCCACCACCGGCGCGCCCGTGCGCCTGGGGGACGAGGTCCGGGAGCGACTGGAGCGCTACCGCGCCGAGCCGCTGACCTTCCGCGGCTGACGGGCCTACTCCCGGACTCCGCGCGCGCTCACTCCAGATGGCCGGGGACGGCCTGGCCCGCCATCGGTGCCTGTCCGCCGTCGACGGTGTTGACCAGGGAGTGGGCGGCACGCTCGAGGTAGTCCCACAGGGTCTGCTCGTGCAGGGGGGACAGCTCGAGGGAGTCCACCGCATCGCGCATGTGGCGCAGCCAGGCGTCCCGGGCCGCGGGGGAGACGGGGAAGGGGGCGTGCCGGATCCGCAGGCGGGGGTGTCCGCGCGTGGCCCCGTAGTCCTTGGGCCCGCCCCAGTACTGCACCAGGAACATCCGCAGCCGGTCCTTCGCGCCGGTGAGCTCCTGCTCCGGGTACATGGGCCGCAGCAGCGGGTCCTCCGCCACGCCCTCGTAGAAGCGGTCCACCAGGCGCACGAAGGTGTCCTCGCCGCCGATCTCCTCGTAGAAGCTGCTCATGGGGTCCTCTCAGCCCTTCTGGGCGACGTCGCTGAAACGGGGCAGGGCGAAGCTCACGCCCGCCTCCCGGAAGGCCGCGGTGATGCGCCGACGCAGCTCCTGCTCCGCGCCCCACTGCTCACCCGGGGCCACCTGCACCAGCACCCGGCGCTGCACGCGGGAGCCGTTCACCCCGAGGATCCCGCTGATGGTGGCATCGCCCTGGACCACGTCCACCCAGTCGGGATCGGTGGTGAATTCCGCGGCCACCTGCTCGAGCACCTCGGTGACCTGCGTGTTGTCGGATGCGGGATCCAGATCCAGCAGCACCACGGCATTGGCGAAGCCGCGCGACATGTTGCCGATGCGGATGATCTCGCCGTTGCGCACCGTCCACAGCACCCCGTCGACGGAGCGCACCTGCGTGACCCGCAGGTTGATCTCCTCGACGGTGCCGGTGGCGTACTCCAGATCCACCACGTCGCCGACGGCCACGATGTCCTCGAACAGCATCACCACGCCCGCGACCACGTCCTTGATGATGGTCTGGGCGCCGATGCCGGCCGCCAGCCCCAGCACGCCGAGGGAGGCGATCACCGGGGCGATGTTCACCCCGATCTCCGAGAGCACCATCACCAGTGCCATTGCCCAGATCGACATCGAGGCCACGTTGCGGGCCACGTTGGAGAGGGTCTCGGCGCGCTGAGCCCGACGTGACTGAGCGGCCATGAGGGCCCTGCGGTCACGCTTGACCACGAAGCCGGCCGTGCTGGTGAGCTTCGAGGAGCCCTCGATCATGGTGCGGAAGAAGCGGCGCAGCAGCCAGCTGGCCGCCGCGCTGAGCAGCGCAGCGACCAGCAGGATCACCACGATCCGCACACCGCTGGTCAGCATCCAGTGCCACAGGCGGTCGGCGAGATCCAGGGCGTCCTCGGCGGGAGGTGAGGCGAACAGATCCATGCCCCCGACGATAGCGCCGGGGGCATGGCCTGTCGGACCCGGTCTCAGTCGACGTCGGCCCCGCGCACCCGCACGGCCCGGGCCACCGTGTCGCGGCCCTCCACCACCACGCGGCGCAGACCGAAGGGGGCGTCCTCATGGTCGGCCAGCCAGCCATCGGCGCGATCCAGCACGAAGCGGTCGCCGTAGGAGTCCGGGAAGTAGCCCTGGGCGAGGCGGTTGGCGATCTCGTTGGAGCGCCTGTCCCACACCTTCTGCAGCATCGAGAAGTAGCGCTCCTGATAAGGGGCGATCAGCGCCGGATCCAGCACCCGGTTGAAGCCCTGCACCACGGCGGTGAGGGACTCGTTGGGCAGCTCGTCCTGCTCGACGGTGAGGCGCCACGCCTCGGACTTCGCCTCCGCTGTGGGCTGAGCCGCCTTCGCGGTCAAGGCGCTCTTGCGGCCGGACTGGGTGTCGTCCTTCGCCAGCACCTCGTCGATGCTGGCGGCATCGATCCCACCCAGGGCCGACAGGGCGATCACCAGCTTCCAGCGCAGGTCGGTGTCGATCGTGCGCCCCTCGAGTGTGCGGGAGCCGTCCAGCAGGCCCGCGAGGACCTCCCGGTGCTGCTCGGTGGAGGCCAGGCGGGCGAAGGCCTCCAGGAACTGCAGCTGGGCATCGGAGCCTGCCGGGGCCGAGCCCGCCAGCTCCCACAGGGCGTCGGCGGCCCCGGCGGTGCGGGCGGCGCGGTCGCCCTCGGCGGCGTAGCGGCCCGCCACCGTCTCCAGCTGGCTGAGCAGGGTGCGCACCACCGAGGAGGACTCCTCGCGGTCGATGTTGGTCAGCACCAGCTGCTGGAAGCGACGGCTGGGCAGTTCGGCGTCGCGCACCATGTCCCAGGCGGCCGACCACAGCAGCGTGCGGGCCAGCGGATCGTCCAGGTCCCGCAGGTGCTCCATCGCGACCTCGAGAGAGCGCGGATCCAGACGCACCTTGGCGTAGGTCAGATCGCCGTCGTTCAACAGCCACAGATCGGCGCGCTTGCCGGTCAGCTGCGGCACCTCGGTGAGGGGACCGTCCACGTCCAGCTCCACCTCGTGGGTGCGCACCAGGGCATCTTTCTCGAGGCTGAAACCGCCCACCCGCAGGCGGTGCGGGCGCAGCGTCGTGTGCTCCGCCGGTGCTTCCTGGGCGATGGCGAAGCGGGTGAGGGTGCCGTCGGCCTCCTGCTCCAGCACGGGGCGCAGGGTGTTGACCCCGGCGGTCTGCAGCCACAGCTGCGACCAGGAGGCGAGTTCGCGACCGCTGGTGGCCTCCAGCTCGACCAGCAGGTCCTTCAGCTCGGTGTTGCCCCAGGCGTGCGTGCGGAAGTACGCCCGCAGCCCCTCGAAGAACGCCTCCTGGCCCACGTAGGCCACCAGCTGGCGCAGCACCGAGGCGCCCTTGGCGTAGGTGATGCCGTCGAAGTTGGTCTCGACCGCCTCCAGGTCCACCATGTCGGCGACGATCGGGTGGGTGGAGGGGAGCTGGTCCTGGTTGTACGCCCAGGCCTTCTCCGACACCGCGAAGGTGGTCCAGGCATCCGTCCAGCGGGTGCGCTCGGCGCTGGCGAGGGTGGAGGCGTACTCGGCGAAGGACTCGTTCAGCCACAGGTCGTCCCACCAGCGCATCGTCACCAGGTCGCCGAACCACATGTGCGCCAGCTCGTGCAGGATGGTCAGGTCACGGCGCTCACGGATCGCGTCGGAGACGTCCGAGCGGAACACGTACGACTCCACATAGGTGACGGCGCCCGGGTTCTCCATCGCGCCCATGTTGTACTCCGGCACGAACACCTGGTCGTACTTGGGGAACGGGAAGTCGCAGTCGAAGGACTCCTCGTAGAAGTCGATGCCGGCCCCGGTCACGTCGATCACGTTCTGGGCATCGACGTGCTCGGCCAGCGAGGCCCGGGCGTACACGCCCATGGGGATCTCCCGGCCGTCGCGGGTGCGCCAGCTGCCCTCGCCGCCCTGGTAGTTGCCGGCGATCAGGGCCATCAGGTACGTGGAGATCCGCTCGGTGGGGCCGAACTCCCAGGTCGCAACGGTGCTGTCCTTCTCGGAGACCGTCGGCTCAGGCGTGGGGGCGATCGAGATGACCCGCCAGTGGGCCGGTGCGGTCACGGTCAGCTGGAAGGTGGCCTTGAGGTCCGGCTGCTCGAAGCACGCGAACATGCGGCGGGCGTCCGAGACCTCGAACTGGGTGTACAGGTACACCTCGTCGTCCACGGGGTCCACGAAGCGGTGCAGGCCCTCACCGGTGTTCATGTAGATGCCGTCGGCCAGGATCCTCACCGTGTTCTCGCCCTCGGTCAGGGCCGGCAGCTTCACCCGGGCGCCGTCGAAGCGGGAAGCGGCATCACGCAGCAGCTCGCCGTTGAGCTCGATCTCGTGGACGCGCTTGGCGATCAGGTCCACGAAGGTCTCGCGGGCCTCGCTCGCGGTGAAGCGCAGCGTGGTCTCGGTCAGGAAGGTCTCCGGCCCCTGCGTGAGATCCAGGCGGATGTCGTAGGAGTCGGTGGTGAGGAATGCGGCGCGACGGCGCGCCTCGGTGCGGGTGAGGTTCTCGGATGACATGGCCTCCATCCTGCCACCGACAACTCAGCCGCCTGTTCAGAACCGGCCAGGGAATGGCGGGACGGTCATGAATCGTCGCGGTCGACGTGCCAGGCGGCGGTGGTGAGGGTCGCGGCCAGGCGGGGTGACCGCGACGGCGCTGGCGCCGTACCCGCCCGTCACCGCCGGGTGGTCAGGTCCAGGTCCCACTCGTAGTGCTCGGGGAGCTTCGGGATGCCCCACTTCGGGTCCGGGAAGAAGTACTCGTACCCTGCGGAGAACGGGTAGGTCCAGCGGGCGATGTGCTCCTCGGCCCGGCGGCCCGCCTCTCGGATGCCCTCGATCTCCTCGGCGCTGAAGTAGCCGGTGCGCTCAGCACCCTCGAGCTCGTCCTCGTCCTTGTAGTGCCAGTCGCGTCGCGGCAACACCACCAGGTCCAGCACCAGGTCCCGCGTGCGCAGGCCCTCCTCGGTGCGCTCGTACGGGGTCTCGAGGTTGATGTAGTAGCAGCCCAGGGAGCCGTCGTCCTTGTAGAACAGCCACACCGAGTACGGCAGGCCCGGCAGGCCGATCATCAGGATGCCGTTGCCGGTCCACAGCTGCTTGGACTGCACGCGGGGGGCGGTGAACATGCCCTCATCACCGGCACGACGCAGTGCGGCCCCGGATTCCAGCACGGGCAGCAGCACCTCGGTGCCGGGGGCGATCCACACCACCACGCCGCGGTCGTCGTCCAGCACCACGGTGCCGGGGCGGACGGTGTGCGTGGGGTGCTGGGGGGTGTAGTAGGTCCAGGTCACCTGGTCGCCGGGCGACCAGCGGTGGTTGCTAGGCATGATGGGTTCCCGACCGGATCGGCCCCCGTGGACGCCTCGGATCGACCGGTCACCGGTCCGTTGCTTCACTGCCCGCGAGGGGGAAGGTGTATGGGGCGACCATACCCCGCCTCCCCGCAGGCGTCCTGCTGCCGCGCCGGATCAGCGCGGCCGCGGCTGGGTGACCAGGGGGCACTGGACATCCGCGGGCGGATGCGTCGGTCAGCCCAGAGCCAGCAACGCCAGCACCAGCGCGAGGGCACCGGACAGCCCGGAGATCGTCAGCAGCACGATGCCGGCACCCGCTCCCCTGCGCGGGCGGTCCGCGGCGACGGCCGAGGGTCCCGCACGCTGCGGGAGCGTGGCGTCGGCCCCCAGCTCAGGGGCAGGCGGCGGCGTCCCCGGGTGCCACAGCGCAGCGGGGTGCCGCTCGGGGTTCACGCGGGTGGGCTCGTCCACGAACGCATCGGTGGAGGCCTCCTGCGGATCAGGTGCCTGGGCGGGGATGGACCCGGTGCGGGCGGTGATCCGCTCGTGCAGGCCGGGAGCTATACCCGCAAGGTCTGCGGGCCCGTTCAGTCCCACTTCGCGCAGACCGTGCCCCAGCGATCCGGGCTCGAGCGGCTCGACGCCGTCCGGCACCGTGATCCGATCCCCGGCGCGGCTGCGGCACCAGCTCTGGATCGTTCCCTGGGGAGCGGGAAGGCGCTCGAGGGCCTGGCGAGCCGTCGGCCGACGGGCGGGGTCCGGCTCCAGCATCGAGCGCAGCAGCGCATCCAGAGCGCCGGCGGCGGGATCCGTGCTGTCGGCCGGGCCCTGCCGGGCACCCTCGCCGCCCAGCATCTGCTGGGCGCATGCGGCTGCGGCCCACACGTCCTGTGCCGGGCCGGTGCTCTGGCCCTCCATGACCTCGGGGGCCATGTACCCCGGGGTGCCGTGGAAGCGTCCGGTCGCGGTGAGTCGTACGTCGGACTCGTGCAGGGCGATGCCGAAGTCGGCCAGCAGCAGGTGCGGGGCCTGGCTTCCGGTGCTGTCCAGCAGCAGGTTGGCGGGCTTGACGTCGCGGTGCACCCAGTGGTTCTCGTGCATGGCGGCGAGCGCCTCGAGCAGCTGGCCCAGCAGGTGGGAGGTGAGCGAGGGGGCGAGAGGACCGTACGTGCGCAGCAGCCCGGCCACCGTGCCGCCGTGCACCAGCGGCATCACCAGCACGATGGTGTCGTCCTCCGCGACCCAGGTGTACGGCGGCAGCAGGTGCGGGTGGGCGCCCAGTCCCTGCGCGGTGCCCACCGACTGCTCGCGCACGAAGCGCAGCACGTCGGCGCCGTCGCGCTGGCGCATCACCTTGGCCGCGCAGATCGCGCCGTAGCGCCGGTCCACGGCTCGCCAGAGGGACCCGGTGGCCCCCCGGGCCAGGGGATCGACGAGCTCGATGCGACCGGCGATGACATCGGACATGATGGTGCACATGCTAGGGCACCCCCATCCCCCGCGAGCGGCCGCGCCGACGCGGCTCGCGCTGCTCCCGTCCGCGCTGCCGTCCGCGCTGCTGGCGCTGGTGCTGGTGCTGGTCCTCGGATCCGCCCCGGCGCTCGCCGACCCGGCCGACGAGCCGGAGGCGCCGGCCACCGCGTACCAGGCGGCCGGGGCCGAGATCGAGGGCGGCTCCTCCATCGCCCAGGCGCCCACCGTCGCTCCCGGGCTGCACCGCGATTCCTTCGCCGAGGGCGGTGCCGACGTCAGCGGGGACGGCACCGCCAAGTACTACCGGATCGCGGTCGGGGAGGGCGAGAGGGTGCACGCGGCCGCGGTCATCGCCGCCCCGCCCTACGGGTCCGGGGTGCCCGAGGACTACCAGGACCTCTCGGTGGGGCTGGCCTTCGTGACCGCCGGCGGGGACGACTGCAACGACTCCAGCACCGGCACCTACGGTGAGACGCACACGGCCGACGGTCCGATCACCACGGTGCGCGTCTCCGGGCCGATGGGACCGGAGGACTGCGCCGGGACCGAGCTGTTCCTCAAGGTCACCAGGATGGGGACCCGGCTGGCCGATCAGCCGCTTCCCATCGAGGTGCAGATCGCCATCGAGCCGGCCGGGACCGCGGGCGGGGACCCCTCTGTCGACGAGGAGATCGCCGACTCCGGTGCCTCACCCGTGGCCCCCGCGCAGTCCGAGCCGATCGAGCTGGGCCGCTCCTTCAGCGGTGCGCTTCCCGTGGAGCCCGGTTCCTACGTGATCGAGCTGGTGCCCGGCGAGGTCGGCTTCGTCTCCGTCCCCGTGGGGGAGGGGCAGAGGCTGCGGTGGCGCACCGAGATCGTCTCCGAAGTGGGGGAGGAGGCCGGGCAGCTGGTGGTGCTGGCCCGCAACCCGGTGCGCGACCAGGTCGCCGTGGGCGGGGGGAACCAGTCCCTGTCCCAGCGCGGGGCCATCGAGGGTGGGGGGATGACGGCCCCGGTCGCCGTCGGCAACCGCTCCTCGGAGAAGGCATCCATCCGCAGCGCCTGGCTGCCCGGCACCCACACCGTGATGGTGCAGCGCCTGCAGCGGCCCGAGGGTGCCGCTGCGGCCGGGGCGGACCCGGTGCGGCTGATCCTCACCCTCGAGGTGGAGGGCGAGGCGGCCGAGGGCGCCTCCGAGGTGCTGGAGCTGGGCGACCTGCCGAGCGGCTCCTCCGGAGGGCTCAGCGACCTCGGGTTCCTCGGTGAGCTGGGGATGGGGAAGCTGGTGATGCTGGGGACCGCCGGCCTGCTGGCGGTGGTCGCGGTGCTCACCGGGGTCGCCGGGGCGGCGGTGCTGTGGGGGCGCAGGCGACGCTGATCAGCGGGCCCAGCCGGGCTCAGCTGCTCCAGGCCTCCCACAGCCGGGCGTACACGCCGTCCAGTGCCACCAGGTGCTCGTGCGGGCCCTGCTCGACCACGCGGCCCTCTGCCATCACCAGGATGCGGTCGGCCTCCTTTGCCTGGGAGAGTCGGTGCGCCACGATCACCGTGGTGCGACCGGCGGCCACCGCCAGCGCCGCCCGCTCCAGCACCCGGGCGCCGGAGGAGCCCTCGTCGGCCGTGGCCTCGTCCAGCACCAGCACGGCCGGGTCCTGCAGGGCGATCCGGGCCAGTGCCAGCTGCTGGGACTGCTCGGCGCTGAGCCGCTCGCCCTTCTCGCCCACCTCGGTCTCAAGGCCCTTGGGCAGGCGCTCGGCCCACGCATCGGCCTCCACGGTGCGCAGCGCCGCCCACAGCTCCTCCTCGGTGGCGAGGGGGCGGGCCAGCTTCAGGTCCTCCGCGAGGGTGCCGCGGAACACGTGCACGTCCTGGCTCACGATCGAGGCGTGCGAGCGCACGGCCTCGATGTCGGCACGCGCCAGATCCGCCCCGCCGTGGAGCACCCGCCCGTGACGGGGGGTGAGGGTGCCGGTGATGATCGAGGCCAAGGTGGACTTGCCGGCACCGGAGGCGCCCACCAGGGCCACCGTCTCCCCGGCGGCGATGTCCAGGTCGATCGGGTGCAGCACCACCCGCTCCTGACCGTCCTCGTCGGTGGTGTAGGAGTGGGAGACCTGCTCCAGGCGGATCGAGGAGTCCTGCGGGACCTGGGGGCCCGGGGAAGCGGCTGGGTCGATCGATGTGATCACCCCGACCATGCGCGACAGGCTCGCCCCGGCACTCTGGACGTCGTCGAGGTTGAAGATGAACGCCAGCATCGGCCAGAACAGGCTCACCAGGTAGATCGCGGCCGCGGTGACCAGGCCCAGCGGGGCGCCCGCCTGGTGCACCATCGCGAAGCCGATCACCATCACCGACAGCAGCGCGATCGACTCCGGGATGTTGATCAGCGCCACCATCTTCCCCACCAGGCTCATCACCCGCATGTTCAGCACCGCGGCGGTCTCCGACAGCACGGCCACGTGGCGGGTCTCGCGGCGTTCGATGCCGTAGGCGTTGACGGTGGGGATGCCGTGGATGGCGGAGAGCAGGCCCTGGGCGCGGGCGCCCATCGCCACTCGCTCCTTGCGGTACAGCGGGGCGGTGCGGCGCAGGTACCAGCGGGCCGCCAGCACGTACAGCGGCACGATCACCACGACCATCAGCAGCAGGTAGGGCGAGAGGGTGGCCATGCCGGCCAGGGTCACCACCACCAGGAAGCCCAGCTGGATCAGGTTGGGCACCAGGTTGTTCACGGCGCGGGCGGCCACGTCCACATCGTCGGCCACGCGGGAGAGGGCGTCGCCGATGCCGGTCTGCTCCATCGATTGGGCCGGCAGGTCCAGGGCGCGGTCGATCACGTCCTCGCGCATCCCGGCCAGGATCCGCTGTCCCAGCGAGGAGATCATCGTCCAGCCCACCGCCATCAGCACGGCCTGGACCGCGCCGACGGCCACGATCTGCCCACCCAGCGCCCACACGGCGCGGGAGGTGCCCTCGGAGTCCACCACGTCCACCGCCGCACCGATCAGGCGGGGCAGGATCGCCGCGGCGACCGCGCTGCCGATGGTGATCAGCAGCGTCACGGCCGTGAACCAGCGGTGCTCACTGAGCCGCGCCAGCATGAAGCGCGCTGCCTGGCCGCCGCTGGCGATCGGCAGCAGCTGGGCGTGCTCGTCCAGCTGCCGCTGGGCGGTGGTGTCATCGCCCAGGACCTCCTCGACGGAGCGGTTCCAGTCGATCATGCTCATCGCTGCACCATCTCCCGGTAGTCCTCGAGGTCCATCAGCTCGGCGTGGTCGCCCTCGGCGACGATCCGCCCGGAGCGCAGGTACACCACCCGGTCGGCGTGGCGCAGCAGCGCCGGGGCCCGGGTGACGATCAGGGTGGCCCGGTCGGTGCGGCGGCGTGCCGCCACCAGCGCCTCGGCGATGTGCTGCTCGGTCACTGCGTCGACCGCGGTGGTGGGGTCCTGCAGCACCAGTACGGGCGGGTCGGCCGCGACGGAGCGGGCCAGCGCGATGCGCTGACGCTGCCCGCCGGAGAGGTTCGAGCCACGGTCCAGGATCCGGGTGTCGTAGCCCTCGGGCAGGATCCGCAGTAGGTCACCGGCACCGGCGGCATGCAGGGCGGCATCGGCCCAGGCGTCGTCGGAGCCGTCGGTGGCCGCCGTGTCGGGTGCGCGGGTGGCCAGCTGCTCACGCAGGGTGCCGTCGAAGAGGTCCACCACGTGCGGCTCCACCAGCAGATCAGCGCGCAGCTGCATCCGCTCCTGCGGCGTGATCGGGCGGTCACCCACGCGGGCCCCGCCGTCGGTGCGGCCGGAGACCGTCTCCACCAGGGCGTCGGCATCGCGCACATCCGCGCAGGCCACGGCCACCACGGTGCCGTCATCGACCGTGAGGTCCACGCTGTCCAGGGTGCCGGTGGTCACGGAGTCCAGGTGCAGTCCGCCAGCGGCGCCGCGGCGCTCGGCGAGACCGCCGGGGCCCCCGCCGCGGTCGTCGCGCTGCGTGGTCAGGCGCTCCAGGGTGAGCTCCTCGTCGTCCACGGTGCGGCCCAGATCGCCCAGCAGGTCGCGCACACGGCGCGCCGAGGTCGACATGCCGGCCCACCACACGGGAGCACCGGAAAGGCCCTGCAGCATCCCCATCACGGTGCGGGCCACGCCCACCACGGCGATCAGCACCCCGATGGAGAGGTCACCGGCCAGGGTGCGCTGGGCGGCTATCACCACCACGGCGGCCAGCATCAGGCCGGTCACCAGGGTGGTCAGGCCGCTGGAGATGCCGGAGTAGCGGGCGTTGACCAGGGCTGCTTCGAGGGCCACCCGGGATCGGCGGCGGTACAGGGCGCGGGCACGGGACTGCACACCCAGCCCCTGCAGCACGCGCAGGCCGTGCACCAGGTCGGTGGCGGTGGCGGCTGCCTCGGCGGCCTGGGACTGCTGGTCGTCGTACCGCTTGGACAGGGTCGGGGTGATCACCCGGATCACCACCACCATCACCACGATGCCCAGCAGCATCGCCAAGCCCAGCCACACGTCCAGCACCGTCAGCCAGACGGTCGCGCCGAGCACCACCAGCAGGGACGGCACCACCCAGGGCAGCATGTCCAGCACGTCCGAGGCCTTGTCGGCATCGGAAGTGGCGATGGAGAGCACCTCCCCGGCGGGCCGGTCGATGCCGCGGGAGCGGGGGTCGAGCACCGCGCCGGTCATCGCCACACGCAGGCGGTGCCGCTCCAGCATGCAGGCCTTCTGGGAGGCCAGGAAGGTAAGGATCCAGCACACGGTGCCCACCAGGCGCAGCGCCACTACGGCGAGGGCACCCAGGATCGTCACGCGCAGGTCGCCGGCCACGATGCCGTGGTCGATCACCAGGCCCAGACCGATCGGCACCAGCATCTCGATGCCCTCGGAGATCGCCGCCAACGGCAGCACCCAGGCGAGCATCCTCTTATGGGCGCGCACGATCGACCGCAGCACCCCGGGGCGCGGGGCGGCGGGATCGGCAGAGGCGGGATCGGGGACGGGTGCGGTCGCGAGCGGGGGAGAGGGATCGTGCACCCGTCGATCCTTCCCCGCGCTGAGCCCGGTCGCAAACGAATATGCAGGCTGATGGTGTAGTGCCGGTCACGTCAGCACGCTGACGGGCGCGGTGACAGAATGGGTCCATCACCCCCGAGGAGAGGAAACCCGCGTGAGCACCACCGATGTCGAGCCCACCGTCGAGCTGTTCGTCGATCCCGCCTGCCCCTTCGCCTGGATGACCAGCCGCTGGCTGCTGCACGCGGCCGAGGTGCGGGAGATCGCTCCCCGCTTCCGGGTGATGTCCCTGGCCGTGCTGAACGAGGGCCGCGACCTGGATCCCGACTACCGCCGCAGCACCGACCAGAGCTGGGGCGCCGCGCGGCTGGCGATCCACATCGCCCGCACGGAGGGGGACGAGGCCTTCGCCCGCTGGTACACCGCCTGGGGCGAGCGCTACCACGTGGGCGGGCAGAAGGAGGATCGACGGGCCACCGCCGTGGCGGCCCTCGAGGACGCCGGCCTGCCCGCCGGGCTGATCGACGCCTACGATCCGGCCGATGGCGACGACACCGACCGGGCGCTGCGCGCCTCCCACCAGGACGCCATCGACATGGTGGGCGACGACGTGGGCACCCCGGTGATCTCCTTCGGCGAGGGCACCGCCTATTTCGGCCCCGTGGTGTCCCCGGCCCCCAAGGGGGAGGAGGCCGGCCGCCTGCTGGACGGCTTGCGCGCACTGGCGTCGGTGCAGGGCTTCTACGAGCTCAAGCGCAGCCGCACCGGCGGCATCGACCTCAGCTGACAGCCCCATGGAGCAAGGACGGAACTGAACCATGATCGTGCACATCGGCACCGACCACGCCGGCTTCGAGCTGAAGAACCGACTGGTGGCCGCGCTGCGCTCCAAGGGCCACGAGGTCACCGACCACGGCGCCCACGAGTACGACGCCCTGGACGACTACCCGCCGTTCTGCACCGCTGTGGGTGAGGCCGTGGTGGCCCAGCCCGGCTCCTTCGGCGTCGTGATCGGCGGCTCCGGCAACGGCGAGCAGATCGCGGCCAACAAGGTGGCCGGTGTGCGGGCCGCGCTGGTGTGGAACGAGGACACCGCGAAGCTGGCCCGCCAGCACAACGACGCCAACGTGATCTCCGTGGGCGCCCGCCAGCACACCGAGGAGGAGCTCGAGGGCCTGATCGACCTGTTCCTGGCCGAGCCCTTCAGCCACGAGGAGCGCCACCAGCGGCGCATCGACCTGATCGCAGGCTTCGAGAGGACCGGCGGGTACGGCACACCCGAGCAGCACTGATGCCGGAGGGCCATACCGTCCACCGGCTCGCGGAGGCCTTCGGCCACGGCCTGGTGGGCCAGCGGGTGCGCACCTCCAGCCCCCAGGGACGGTTCTCTGAGGCCGCCCAGATCGACCGGATGGTGCTGCTGGGAGCCGAGGCGGTGGGCAAGCACCTGTTCCTGGCCTTCGCCCCCAGCGCGGACGTCGACCTGGACGCGCCCGTGGTGCGGTTCGTCCACGTGCACCTGGGGCTGTACGGTTCGTGGACCTTCGCTGGCGAGCCCGGCTTCGCGCGCATGCACGCGATCGGTGCTCCTCGGGTGCGGGTGGGGGAGCAGGAGCACTCCCTCGACGCGGGCACCGCGGACTGGCAGTACCTGCTGCCCCGGCCCACGACGCGACTGCGCATCCAGGGGCCCTGCGGGCTGGCCGACCTCACCGGGCCCACCGCCTGCACCCTCCTGGACGGTGCCGGCCGGCAGGCGATCGTCGACCGCCTGGGCCCGGACCCGCTGCGGGCCGACGCCGACCCCGAGCAGTTCGTGTCACGGGTGGTGGGCTCCCGCTCCGGGATCGGCACCATGCTGATGAACCAGGAGGTGGTGGCGGGCATCGGCAACATCTACCGCGCCGAGCTGCTGTTCCGGGCGCGGCTGGACCCCTTCGTCCCCGGCAAGGCCCTGAGCAGGTCGATGGTCGAGGGGATCTGGGAGGACCTGGTGGCGCTGATGCACTACGGTGCCCGCACCGGCCGGATCGTCACCACCCAGCCCGAGCACCGCCTGCTGGACCCCCGCATCATGGAGCGCACTCGCCAGAACGGCGACGAGGATCCCACCGTGGTCCCGCGCGAGCAGTCCTTCTACGTGTACCACCGCCACACCCTGCCCTGCCGTCTGTGCGGGACGGTGGTGAGGTCCCAGGAGCTGGCCGGACGCACCGTCTACTGGTGCCCGCGCTGCCAGACCGTGAGGACCCGACGCGCCGCGTGGATCCGCGAGAACCCAGCCGCGCCGTGGGCCTACGCTGATCGGCATGACCTCCCCGGCCCCGCCGCCTGACCCCGCCCTGCCCGCGCCCGCCCCGCTGCTCGAGCAGGGCTCGCTCACCACGGCCGACGGACACCAGCTGCCCTACGAGCTGTCCGGGACCCGCGACGGCGCTCCGGCGCTGTACCTGCACGGCGGGCCCGGCGGCACGCTGGGATCGGGCTATCGCCGGAACGTCCCGGCGGACGGCACGCTGCTGGTGGGGATGCTGCAGCGGCGCATCCAGGAGGGCTCACCGGATGGGGGCCTGGCCGCGCAGACCACGGCGAACCTGGTGGGGGACATCGAGCTGCTGCGCGAGCACCTAGGTATCGAGTCGTGGATCGTGCAGGGCGTCTCCTGGGGGAGCACCCTCGCGCTCGCCTACGCGCAGGCGCATCCCCACCGGGTGCGGGCCGTGGTGCTGTTCGCGGTCACCACCACCTCCCGATGGGAGGTCGACTGGATCACCGAGGGCGTGGGCGCGCTGTACCCGGAGGCATGGGACGCGCTGGCGACTCTCGCGGAGCAGCGCACACAGTTCCGCCGCAGCCCCCTGGGCCATGGCCGCGCCGAGGGGTCTTTGCGCCTGGTGGATGCGTACCGGGACATGCTCGCTGATCCCGACCCGCAGCGCGTGCGCGAGGCAGCCGCGGCCTGGATCGACTGGGAGGACGCGCACATCGGGATCGGACTTCCGCACCCCGGCACCCAGGGCGGCCTCCCCCGCTCAGAGGTGCAGCAGCTCGAGTTCGCGCGCCTGGTCACCCACTACTGGGCCCACGACGGATTCGTGGCCGACTGGGCGGCAGGCTGGGGCGCGGAGCCCGGCAGCGGGCTGCTGGGCGGCATGCATCGCCTCGCGGGTGTTCCCGGGGTGCTGATCCACGGCAGGCGCGACGTCTCCGGGCCGGTGCGCACCCCATACCTGGTGCATAGGGCATGGCCCGGCAGCACCCTGCGGATCATCGAGCACGAGGGCCACGGCGGTCCGGAGATGGTCCAGCTATGGCGTGGAGCGATGACCGAGCTCACTGGCTCGGGTCGCGCTCCTTCAGGGCGGCGCTGAGCACGGTCGCGAACGCGGTCCAGGCGGTGCAGCGGTGGCGAGCGAGGTCTTCACGAGGGGATGCGTGTCACGGCGCTGGACACCGCAGAGGGGAAAGACCCGACCGCTCGTTCCGAGGCCGCCCTGGGCACGATTACAGTGGCGCCATGCCTGATGCCCTTCCCGATGCGCCCGCCGGCAGCGAGCCCCTCGACCTGCCCGTCGTCGACCTGTCTGGCGGAGCGACCCTCCACCGCGCCCACCTCACCGCGATCCCCGCGGCCACCGTGTACCTGCTGGCCAAGCTGCGGCAGGACGTGTTCACCCTCGAGCAGCACGCCACCGACGCGGATCTCGACGGCCGTGAGCTGGAGCCCGGCACCACCATCCTGTGGATCGAGACCGCGAGCGGAGAGCCCGCCGCCCACATCCGGGTGCTCACCGAGGACGACGGCACGCTGCGCATCGGCCGCCTCGCGGTGCGCAAGCAGAACCGTCGCGACGGGTTCGGCGGCCGGATCATGCGCGCGGCACTGGACCTCACCCACCAGATCGACCCTGCCGCCGAGGTGCACATCGACGCCCAGGCCTACCTGGAGAAGTGGTACCTGTCGATGGGGTACGAGACCACCGGGCCGGTGTTCATGGAGGCCGGCATCGAGCATGTGCCGATGGTGTACCGGCACCCGCGCTGACTCAGGCCTGGCCCGGATCCTCACCCGTTGAATCCTCCAGCAGTGCCGTGATGTCCTCGCGGCCGAAGAACTGGGCGGCGGCGCGGCCGCTGGGATCACCCAGGTCCGGGTTCGCCCCGGCCTTCAGCAGCACCCGGGCCACCTCGGTGTAGCCCTGGAACGCGGCCCCTGCCAGCGGGGACTGCCCGCGGTCGTTCAGCAGGTCCACGTCGGCCCCGCGGGAGGCCAGGGCCTCCACCAGGGTGGGGTGGTCGTGGTACGCGGCGAGCATCAGCAGGGAGTTGCCGTCCGCGCCCCGCAGGTCCACCGGGGCGCCCTGGTCCACGAGCGCCAGCAGGGGGACGGCATCACCCTGCCGGGCCATGTCGAACATCTGGTGGGCGAGCTCCACGACGTCATCATCCATGTGGATCAGGGTACGGGGCGGTGCTCGACGCCCGCTTGTTACGTCCGTGAGAAGGCGGTGCGCACCTTCCCATCTCGCTCCGGCGACCACTGGCGGATTGACGACGTCGAGCAATCGCTGACCGAAGCTCCGGAGACGAGAGCACGGCAGGGGAATGGTTCGATCTCAGGCCGGACCATTGTTGCGAGCACGGCGGACGGCCAGGTCGACGCCTTCGCGCCATGGATCGCCGTGGCCGGGAAGAACGTGCATCGCTCCAGTGGCGGCGATTCCCTCCAGGGAAGCCAGCGCCATCGAACTGTCAGCGGTCGCGGCGCCGGCGATGATCCTGGGGCCGGTTCGTCCGGTGTACGGATCCAGGGTGACCAGGGCATCGCCGGACAGTACGGCGTCACGGTCCGGAAGGTGCAGAGAGCAGTGACCGAAGGTGTGACCGTAGGTCGCCACAACCCGGGGACTTCCCGGCACAGTGAGCGTGACGCCGGGCTCCAGGGAAGACAGCCCCTCGACGCCCCGCACCCAGCCCGCGCCAGCGGCCACCATGGAGGCGAGGACCGGGATCGCGCGCGGATGCCGCACCGGGTACAACGCCCGCGGGTTCTCGTGCGCATACCGATACGGGTGAGCGGCCAGCGTCCACTCCTCAGGATGGGCAAAGACGGGAATGTTCAGTCGCTGCACCAGACGCCGGGCAAGACCGACGTGGTCAAAATGTGCGTGGGTCAGCACCAGTGCTCGGATGTCCTCAGGTGCACGCCCAAGGTGGCGAACGGCGCGTCCCAGCTCAGCCCACGCTCTGGGCAACCCGGCGTCGACCAACGTGAGAGCGTCGCCCTCCTCGACGAGGTAGCAGTTCACATTGCCGTGCTGCAACAGGTGCACACCAGGGGCGACGTCGGTGCGGAACATGGGGCACTCCTTCGCTGAGGATTAGCGTTGCCCATGAGAGCAGAGGGCACGCTGGTCCCCATCTGTCTACGCTCTGGCAACCCGATTCACAAGGGGGCCCGCCCCGAGGACCCGGCCGCCCTGGCGGATGTCGGGAGGCCGCCGGTGATCCGAGGGGATTTGATCCACGCCTTGCCGAAGTCGAGCGAGAAGGTTCCCTCCCTGCTCCGCCTTGGACGCGGCCAGCGGGTTCGGGCCGTAGACGCCGACGATGCCGGTGGCACCGCCTGCACGGGTGGCGTCCATGACCTGGTTGATGGCGTAGGCCGGGTTCATGTCCTCGGCCTCGCGGCCGATCCCGTGGGCTTCGGAGCCGACGTAGTCGACGGCGCAGTCCACCATGGGTTCGCCGAGGATGGCCTCGATCTGATCGGTCAGCGGCACGTCCTGGTTCAGGTCGGTGGTCTCGCAGCCGTTGTTCTTCACCAGGTCCAGACGGTCCTGATGGTAGTCACCGACGATGATGCAGGAAGCGCCCAGGAGCCGGGCCGCCGCAGCGCCGCAGCGACCGACGGGGCCGGCGCCGGCGATGTAGACGGTCGAGCCGGGCTTGACCCCGGCCTCCATGAGGCCGTGGAACGCGGTGGGCAGGATGTCCGAGAGCAGGGCGAGGTCACGGATCTTCTCCATGGCCTGGTCCTTGTCGGGGAGGAACGATCCAGGACAGGTGGACGCCCCGACGCGATCGGCGGACCGCGTTGTTAGTCTCCCTGGCATGGCCGAAGCCCCCACGCCCTCGCCCGCGGATTCCTCGCCCATCCAGCCGGACGTGCGTGTTCTCGGCGCTCGCGAGCACAACCTCCAGGACATCGACCTCACGGTGCCCCGCGACGCGCTGGTGGTGTTCACCGGGGTCTCCGGCTCGGGCAAGTCCTCCCTGGCCTTCGGAACCCTGTTCGCGGAGTCCCAGCGCCGTTATCTCGAGTCCGTCGCTCCCTACGCTCGTCGCCTGATCGACCAGGCCGGCGTCCCGGACGTCGATTCCATCACGGGCATGCCGCCGGCCGTCGCTCTTCAGCAGCAGCGTGGCGGCCGCAGCGCGCGCTCTTCGGTGGGCAGCATCACCACGCTCTCCTCGCTGGTGCGCATGCTCTACTCCCGGACCGGCCATTACCCCGAGGATCAGCCGATGCTCTACGCCGAGGACTTCTCGGCCAACACAGTGCAGGGCGCGTGTCCGCAATGCCACGGCATCGGCCGGGTGTACGAGGTCACCGAGGACACGATGGTGCCCGATCCTTCGCTGACGATCCGCGAGCGGGCCATCGCCTCCTGGCCGACGGCCTGGCACGGTCATCAGCTGCGCGATGTGCTCGTCGCTCTCGGATACGACGTCGACGTGCCCTGGAAGGATCTGCCGAAGGAGGATCGGGACTGGATCCTCTACACCGAGGAGACGCCGTACGTCCCGGTCCATTCACGGCTGACCCTGGCCGAGGCGCGGGCCGCGACCGCGGCGGGCGTCGAACCGAGCTACTCGGGCACCTTCGTCGGCGCACGCCGGTACGTGCTCGACACGTTCGCGAACACCAAGAGCGAGTCGATGAAGCGACGCGTGGCGCAGTTCCTCACGGTCGCTCCCTGCCCCGCCTGCCACGGCAAGAGGGTGAAGCCGGAGGCCTTGTCCGTGACGTTCGAAGGCCTCGACGTCGCAGAACTCTCCGCGCTGCCGCTCGCGGAGCTCTCCACACTGATCGAGCAGGCGGTCGAGCGAGCTGCCGGCGCTCTTGACGGGGCCGAGTCGGCGGCTCAGGCACGTGATGAGGAAACCCGACGCGACTCCGCCCCGCAGCGAGTCGACACCGGCAGATCAGCCCATGCGGCCGCCGCCGACGTCCGCAGGACACCGAACGACTCGGTGGAGAAGCTGGCCGCGACGGTGCGGCTGGGCACGGAGCTCGTCAACAGACTGCGGCCGATCATCGATCTGGGTCTGGGGTACCTCTCCCTGGGCCGCACCACACCCACCCTCTCCGGCGGCGAGCTGCAGCGGCTGCGGCTCGCCACCCAGCCGACCTCCGAACTGTTCGGCGTGGTCTATGTGCTCGATGAGCCTTCCGCGGGGCTCCATCCGCAGGACGTCAGCGCCCTGCTCGGCATCCTCGACGGGCTCAAGCGCCGAGGCAACAGCCTGTTCGTCGTGGAGCATTCGGTGGACGTGATGCGGCACGCGGACTGGCTTGTCGACATCGGGCCCGGCGCGGGTGAGCGCGGCGGACGCGTCGTCTACAGCGGGCCCACCGAAGGGCTGGCAGAAGTGGAGGAGTCCGTCACCCGCGGCTATGTCTTCGGCGGCAGCGGCCTGCCCCACCGGACGCCCCGGGAGCCGCAGGGATGGCTGCATCTCGAGAACGTCACCCGCAACAACCTGCGCGGCGTGTCGATCTCCTTCCCGCTGGGGGTGTTCACCGCCGTCACCGGAGTGTCGGGATCAGGCAAGTCCAGCCTGGTCAGTCAGGCACTGCCCGCGCTGCTCGGCGAACGGCAGGGACGAGCCGACCAGGCGGAGGACGCCACCGCCCCTGAAGGGGACGAGCTCCTGCTGTCGGACGAACCCGACGAGCTCGAGGGAGAGATCCGGGAAGACCTCTCGAGGGTGCGCCGCGTGGTGAGCATCGATCAGAAGCCCATCGGCCGCACCCCGCGCTCGAACGTCGCTACCTATACGGGCCTGTTCGACCATGTGAGGCGCAGGTTCGCGGAGACCCCCGAGGCCCGCGCTCGGGGGTACAAAGCGGGCAGATTCTCCTTCAACGTCACCGGCGGCCGCTGCCCTACCTGCAAGGGCGAGGGATCCGTCATGGTGGAGCTGCTCTTCCTCCCCTCGGTCTACACCGAGTGCCCCGACTGCCACGGCACCCGCTACCAGTCCAGCACGCTGGAGATCGCCTGGCGCGGCCGCAGCATCGCCGAGGTCCTCGCCATGAGCGTCGAGGAGGCCCATGACTTCTTCCACGGCGAGTTCGACATCATGCGCTCGCTCACGGCTCTGATCGACGTGGGCTTGGGGTATCTCCGTCTCGGACAGCCGGCGACCGAGCTGTCCGGGGGTGAGGCGCAGCGCGTCAAGCTCGCAGCCGAGCTCCAGCGATCCCAGCGCGGGGACACGCTCTACGTCCTGGACGAGCCGACCTCCGGGCTGCACTGCGCCGATTCCGACCGGCTCGTGACCCACCTGCAGGCCCTCGTCGACGCCGGCAACACCGTCGTCGCGGTCGAGCTCGACATGCGCATCGTTGCCGTAGCCGACCACGTCATCGACCTCGGGCCCGGTGCGGGAGACGATGGCGGCACGGTGGTCGCCTCAGGCACGCCCGCGCAGGTCGCCTCGTCCGGAGCCAGCGCGTCGGCACCGTACCTCGAGGCCGCACTGCAGGAAGCCGCCTCCCCGATGTGAAAGTCGGAAGGCTGCGACGAGGGCGATGACCTCGCGCAGAGAGCGCACCGGACGAGCAGGCTGCGTCATCTGATCGGTAACCCGCTCCGCGCGCCTTCGCAGCGCGGCCAGCAGGCGCTCAGCGCCCTTTTCGTACCCCCGAAGCCCCGGCGTCCTGGCGTTACGGACGAGTTGGCCGCGTGCAGCCCCGTCTCCTGACGAACGAGGTCTACACTGGCTGACGGGCCAGGCGCTCACAGTCGGCCGGGCCCTGGTGGAGAAGATCAACCGTCGATGGCGATACGTCATCGACGACCGCAGTGTCGAAGCTGCTGCACCGTCTTTCAGGACCCGGCCCGAGAATCGGCAGCCAACACCTGCCGGGACCTCGATGAGCGCAACGACTGCACCCGAGTCGTACTGCACCCGAACCACGCTGCCCGGTACGGACGGCGGGCGGCTCGCCCGCAAGGGCAGGCCGTCATCTCTCGCAGAACGGAGCAGAACATGGCAGAAGAATTGCATGGCAAGAGGATCGCGATCCTGGCCGCGGACGGCGTCGAGCGCGTGGAGCTCGAACAGCCCAGGCAGGCTCTGCAGGACGCCGGGGCCACGACCGAGCTGCTGTCGCTGCACGAGGGCGAGATCAAGGCCCGCGAGAACGACCTGGACGAGGCCGGAACATTTCCGGTCGATGCCCTGGTGAAGTCAGCCTCGGCCGACGACTACGACGCCCTGCTGCTTCCCGGGGGGACGGTCAACCCCGACCAGCTGCGAACGGACACCGACGCAGTCGGATTCGTGCGCGATGTCATGGTCGCCGGCAAGCCGGTTGCCGCGATCTGCCACGGACCGTGGACGCTGATCGAGGCCGGTGTCGTCGAGGGTCGGACGCTGACCTCGTACCCGAGCATCCGCACCGACCTGCGCAATGCCGGAGCGAACGTCGTCGACGAAGAGGTGGCACGCGACGGGAACCTGATCACCAGCCGCTCGCCCGAAGATCTCCCGGCCTTCTGCGCCGCGATGGTCGAGCTGTTCAGCCAGGCCAAGTGAGGAAACCATGATCAACTCTGCATTGTCTGTCATCGTGCACGCCAAGCCCGGGAAGGAGCAGGACGTCGCGGACTTCCTCCGCAGCGCCCGCCCCATCGTCGAGCAGGAGGAGGGTACGCGGGCCTGGTTCGCTCTGCAGTTCGACGAATCGACCTTCGGGATCTTCGACGTGTTCCCCGACGACGAGGCCCGCCAGACCCACCTCTCGGGTGGCGTCGGTCAGGCACTCGCTGCGCAGGGAGCAGATCTGTTCAGCACCGAACCGAGCATCCAGAACGTCGACGTGATCGCGTACAAGCTGCCCGGCGAGACCGCCTAGAGCATCAGCGTCGATCGACATCG